>JAIQGI010000135.1 GCA_020072565.1 Terriglobia bacterium | reverse complement strand
GTGTTCGACCAATCGACCAACTGCATGTCGCGCCGGAGAGATGACTTCGCCTATCCGGATTACGCACCCCTTTCACCCCCTATTCGGACAAGAGATCGACTGCGTCGAGCGGCGGATCGGATGGGGCGATGACCTGCTCTTCTATCGCGACCGCCTCGGCTATGTTACGGCTCTGCCCACTCGCTGGACGAGCGTCGAGACCGAAGATCCCTTCCTTGTCGTTTCCGCTGGACGCTCGCACTTTCGGGTAACGGACCTGATCGATCTGGCTTCCCTGATAACCGAGATTCAAGCCCTGGGGGACCGCAATGGAGTGTAAAGTAGATTATGCCGCCAATGTAAGGCCGATTATGCCGGAACTGAATTGCGGACAAAAGACCGGAGCCGACGCGAGCGATACAATATCCAGGATTATAATCCAATTAATACAGGGATTCTCAAGTGTTTCCTCCCATCCTTTGGCCACGGATGCCGGCAAATATCCCTTGACATATCGGCATAAATATGTTTACATGCTTCATGGCCAAAACCAAACCTCCAGACCCAAAGGCCCAAGCCCTCCGGCAACGGGACAGCCTCAATCCTCATCCCGAAAAGGTCGCCGATCCCCTGTTTGCGACCTCGGACTTCTTCGATGCCCGCGACTTGGTCCAGGTCAAGTACGAGATGGTGCGCAAAGTGCAGGTGGACCATCAGCCCGTGGGCAGCAGCGCGACGGCCTTCGGCTTGTCGCGTCCTTCGTTCTATCAGGCCCAGGCCCGGCTCGAGAGCGGCGGTCTGGCAGCCCTGGTACCGCAAAAGCCCGGGCCGCGGCGCCGGCACAAGCTCGACGCCGAGGTGATGACCTTCCTTCAGAAACTGAAGTCCGAAGACCCCTCATTGCGGCCGCCGGATTTGGTCGGGCGCATTCTGGAGCGTTTCGGCCGCAGGGTCCATGTCCGCAGCGTCGAACGGGCGCTTGCGCGCCAGGAAAAAAAACGGCCGTAATCCCCCGCAACCCGGCAACCGACGGTGCGGTGGCGGCCTACGAAGAGCTGCGCAGCCACAGGCTAGCGGGTTCGCCGGGGGGCCCGCATTTTGCCATGGTCGTGCTGTTGAGAGAGGGGATCGCCGCCTGGATCGAGCGCCGCGCCATCTCTCGGGAACTGGCGGCGCAATCGGGGACTCGGCCGGCGCCAAGGCCGGTGCTTTCGGAGCTTCACGCCGAGATCGTACATGTGCTAGCCGATATCGCCTTACAGGGCAGAGAGGAGATGAAATCGTGAGCATCGAATCCAACCAGAAAGTCACTGCCGGCCACCTGAAGCGCGACGCCTACCTGTACGTGCGCCAGTCGACCATGCGGCAGGTTTTCGAGAATAGCGAAAGCACGGAGCGCCAGTACGCGCTGCGCCAGCGCGCCCTTGCACTGGGCTGGCCGGGCGACCGGGTGATCGTGATCGATTCGGATCTGGGCCAGTCGGGCGCTTCCGCGGTCGACCGCGTCGGTTTTCAGAAGCTCGTGACTGAAGTCGGCATGGGCCGCGCCGGCATCGTGCTGGGGCTGGAGGTTTCGCGCCTGGCGCGCAACTCAGCCGACTGGCACAGGCTGCTGGAGATCTGCGCACTGACCGACACTTTGATCCTCGATGAGGACGGCCTCTACGATCCGGCGCACTTCAATGACCGCTTGCTGCTCGGGTTGAAGGGAACCATGAGCGAGGCGGAGCTTCATGTGTTGCGGGCGCGGTTGCGCGGAGGGATTCTCAACAAGGCACGCCGGGGCGAACTGCACTGCGGCCTGCCGGCCGGCTTGATCTATGATGCGCGGGGCTGCATGGTCCTCGATCCCGACCTGCAGGTGCAGGAAACGGTGCGCCTGCTTTTTCAGACCTTCGCCCGCACGGGCACGCTCCGCGCCGCAGTCAAGCACTTCCGGCAGCAGGGTTTGCTTTTCCCGAAACGTACTGGGGCAGGACCACAGAAAGGTCCACTCGTTTGGGCGCCCTTATCGCTTGGACGGGCCTGCAGCGTGATGCACAATCCCTTTTATGCCGGCGCTTATGCATACGGGCGCGGGCGATTCCGCAAGCAGCCTGACGGCCGATATCGGCACGAACATCTGCCCCAGGACGAATGGCAAGTGCTGATTCGCGACGCCCATCCCGGTTACATATCCTGGCAGGAGTACGAGAGCAACCTGCAGCGGCTGCACGCCTCTGCCAAGGCCCTCAGCTTCGAACGCGCTGCGGGACCTCCACGAGAAGGCCCCGCTTTGTTGCAGGGACGGGTTGTCTGCGGCCTTTGCGGCAGTCGCATGCACGTTCATTACAATATCCGCCGCAACGGTGTCATGATCACCAACTATGTCTGCGCGGGACGCACCAGGCTCTTCGGAGATCCCATGTGCCAGAGCATTCTCGGAGCCGGTATCGACGCCGCTGTCAGCCAACTGCTTGTCGAGACGGTGACACCCATGGCCCTTGAATTGACACTTGCCGTGCAGCAGGAGATTGCCGACCGCATCAACGAGGCCGATCGCCTGCGTCATCGCCAAGTTGAACGCGCCCAGTATGAGGCCGATGCTGCCCGTCACCGCTATATGCAAGTCGATCCCGCCAATCGATTGGTCGCCGATACCCTCGAGGCCGACTGGAATGCCAAGTTGCGAGCTCTTGCCGAAGCGCAGGAAGAATATCAGCGTCGCCGTACCGAGGATCGCCTCGTTGTCGACGATACGGAGCGGCAGCGAATTCTTACCATCGCCACAGACTTTCCGGCAATTTGGAACGATCCCCATACGCCACAGCGCGAGCGCAAACGCATGCTCGGCCTGCTCATCGAGGATGTCACCCTGATCAAACAGCGTGACGTTACCGCGGCGGTACGCTTTCGCGGCGGCGCCACTACGACCTTGACCTTGCCGCGCCCCCTGACGCCTCAGCAACTGCGTGCCACTCACGAACTCGTGCGCCGGCAGATTGATGAACTCCTCGACGAGTACACCGATGCACAGGTTGCCCGCATTCTCAACGAACAGAAAATGCGCACCGGTGCCGGCGATACTTTCGATACCGTCAGCGTCAAATGGGTCCGCTATTCTGCCAAAATCAAGAGCTTGAAAGAACGGCTGCTCGACGCTGGTTGGCTGACGGTCAAACAGGTGTCGGCCAGGCTTGGATTGAGCCGCACTTCTATTAGCAAGCTTCGTATTAAGGAAACACTGCAAGGACGTATATGCAATGACCACGGCCAATGGCTATACTGGTTGCCGGAACCGACGCCCAATGATCCTGCCAACGAATCAACCTGTGTCAGTGCAACTGCGGGAGATGCAATATGAAAACTGATCCTTTGAGTTGGACGT
>JAIQGI010000134.1 GCA_020072565.1 Terriglobia bacterium | reverse complement strand
GGGTCTTCTCCAAAGTGAGTGGGTAACTTTTCGGTCGTAATCCACTCTTTGATCTTCCAATGAGTTTCCTTACCAGTGCCTCGGCGGTTAAATCTTTTGCAAGCTGGGGGCCGCAGGCTTCGCGCCAAACAAAGTGCATTTGGCACTGCGCCTGCCCGGGCCCCATCGCTTGCAATTCCTCACTACGGCGCCGCAAAGCCCCAATGCCAATTGGGGGGGCTTTGCGGCGCCCCCAAGAGCGCTCTTGGAGGAGGGGGTGGTGAAGGGAAAGGCGCTTTGCACGTCGACCCCCTTGGAACTCTCTCGGCACGGAGATCCGCCGCCTCAAATCTCCGGGAGCATGCAAGTGAGGACCTTCAGCCGCAAATACTCCTCATCGCGCAACCCGTAGGCTCGTCTTTGCAGAACCCGAATCTTGTTGTTCAATCCTTCCACGAAGCCCAGAGACACCTTGTTCTCGAGCTCGCAGTAGGCGGCGATCCCGTCCCAGTGGCGAATGATCATCAGAGCGAAATCTTCGTAAGGTCGCAGCCGCTGCCACTTCAAAGCGGCTCTCCAGTTCTCCATGAATCGTCTCGCCCAACCTTCTTTCTCGTAGTCCCACAACTGACCGAAGGATTCCTTCAGCACGTAGGCCGTGTTGAGCCGCTTGTTGGCCTCGAGCAACCTTTTCAGGGACCTGCGGCCATCGAGTGTCAGGTTTTCCCGATGCGACAGCAGCGTGTACTTCTGACCCTTGATGAACTCGCGGCTCTTGCCCGTAAGCCGGGCGTATTCGCTCTTGCGCACCTGGTCCAGCGCGTCTCCCAGATGGCGCATGACATGGAATTTATCAAAGAGAATCTTCGCCTGCGGCGCATGCCTCCCCGTCGAGTTCCTGAAAGGTTTCCACATGTCCATCACGGCCAATTGAATCCGCCGGCTGTTCTTGGCTCCCAGCCACTGGTAGAACTGATCCATGCTCTCTTCGGAACGGTCCCTGCCTCCAAACCAGATCGGGCGTTGACGGACCAGATCGCTGACGACAATGCGGTAGGTGTGTCCCTTGCGGATGGAGACTTCATCAATGCCTATGATTCTCGGACCCGGCGTCCCGATCCGGCGCAACTGTTCTTGCATGTACTGCTTGTCGAGCTCCTTGACCGTTTTCCAGTTTCCAGTCCAGATGCAATTCCCGGGCAACATCTCGAATGGTCGAAGCCCGGCAACGGCGGCCGACGAAGAAGGCAAATCGCTTGGTGTAGAACGGATTGTCGGCCAACCAGGACAGTTCTTCTCGTTTCACCTTGCCGCAACTCCGGCACCACCCGCGCCGCACTTCGATCTCCAGATAGATGCGCGTGTCCCCGCAGGAAAGATCGCGCGCCATACCATTTTGTGGTCGTAGAAGGCACGATGGGACGTGCCGCAGACACCGCAAATCGTTTTTTCCCCCGCCGCGAGAGTCGAACAATGCGGGCCTTGGGGTCGCCGAAAATCCCTCGGACGGTAGACTGGGGGCAAAATGTCGTGGAGTCTTCGATCTGGACGCATTCCCAAATCATGCCACGTTTCCTCGGGCCAGAAAAACGCGAAAAACCACGTCCATCAAGCGTTTCACGAGATTAGAGTCGGAAAATCACCCACTCACTTTGGAGAAGAGGCCTTGTGCCTTTCACCGGCGTTTGGTTCTGCTTCACGAATAATTCGGATTAATAGTGCGCCAAGGTTCAGTTAATTCCGCAGGACGGAAGCCCCCTGCATTTGCGGTTTCTTCACGCAACATTTATTAGCTTTCAAAATTCATGTGCGACACTCCTCCTGCTCGACACTGAAGGGGTGTTGGGCAGAACCTTCAACCAAAATATCAATGAAAGGTGAATGAATGAAACATCTGAAGGAGTCAAATTACAGACGATCATTCGTTATGGCGGCGCTGGCAGTCTGCATCGGTGCTGTCTGTCTGGCAGGCTCAACCTGGGCTGACAAGGATTACCAAGAGGGTTGGGTGGCGGGTGACTTTCATCAGCACACAACCTACACTGACGGCTCCAACTCGATGAAGACCGTCATGTACAAAAACAATCAGTTCGGTCTCGATTGGTGGGCGAACAGCGAGCATGGCGGCGCCTCCGGTTCCGACGCGCGCGGGCCATTAACCATAAATGGTCCCTACGATGTAAATGGCGGTATACCGTGGTCCAAATACCTGGCCGGCACTATTCTGGGTGATGCCAACTCGGGGAATAACTTTGGCGCGAATATGTGGCGGTGGCAAGTGATCCGGGATTATTCCTTCTGGGATGTGATGTATGCCGGGGCACTCTTGTCCAAACCGGTCATCCAGGGCTTGGAGTGGAATGCGCCGGGCCACGAACACTGCAGCACCAGTATCATTGCCAACCAGTTTGATTCCAGCAAGCCAAACGCGAATCCGGTGGCGCAGTTTGAATATCTCTTCGACGCCAGCGACAAAGATGTCAGCGGTGGCCTGGCTCTAGGAGTCCGTCCGAGAATTGCGGTTTGAAGGCATATTGTCGCCCTGGAGCTGCCTTATGCAGCGATCCGCCAGTCAGTCGAACATGTCAGATTGCAGAATGTAATTTTGCGTCACTCGCGGTGTGGACTGTGAGTT
>JAIQGI010000133.1 GCA_020072565.1 Terriglobia bacterium | reverse complement strand
CGCTGGAGTTCCTCCAGCATCATCTTTCGTAGTCGAGTCACAAGCCCCTCCTTGTGACCCAACCTTACTATGTTTCGGCGTTATTGCCGCCAATCAGACTATTGGCACCAAGTCCGCCGCACAGCGGCTTCGTTCTAGTGGGATTCTCGGACAAGTGGATCTTTGAGCCTTGCCGCCGGTCCAACTGATGCTCATCTCGTTTCGGGTTCCGCGCCAATGTACGGGATATCCGTGATACCGCCATGTGACGAGAATCAGCTAATCAGAAATGCGCCGGTCAAATCATAATCCTGCTATCTTCGGTTGCTCGCCATCGCAGTGCGCGTTTCGCCGGTGGAGGCCTGCTCTGCGATCGGCAGGAGCATTTCGCACTATTGGATCATCGAAAAGCTGGGCAGTGTCGACATGGGTATCGCGTATAAAGCGGAGGACTTCAGGTTCGGCCGCTCCATCGGCATTGAAGTTCCTGCCCGAAGATCTGTCGTACACAAATCCGCGATTGAACGCTTCCGACGCGAAGCACGCGCGGCGCCGCGCTCGCTTACATTACTGAATCCCACTCACTGCGGAGGAGGTTAAAGCGAATCATGACCCGCAAACTGATCGCCGGCCCCAGGCTCGCCTGGACAGGATTTGTAATTGTGGTCCTATTGGCATTGCTGTTACTGCCGGGAATTCGAAAACCTTCAGGTCGGCCCAATGCCACTTTGCGGACTGGAGAGGAGGGCAAACCTTCGCAGGTTGCCAAAACCCCGGAGCTTCAGCCCGCCAATTCTTCGGTGCCGGTTCAGGGCAACACGCAAGGCCACGCGACGCGTTTTCATGTCGTGGAAGCATCTACCGGACGCGCCATCGCAGGTGCGGCGCTCCTGGTTGGCCCGCTGTCAGCCATAAAGGACATGCTTTCGGCTGAAGCTCCGCACACGGACGCGGAAGGGAGCTGTTCGATTACGATACCGGCGCGGCCGCTGTGGGTTGAAGCGAAAGCTGACGGCTATGTCCCCCGGAGACTGAGATTCAGTTCTGCTGATGATTACCAGAGCGATTACGTTTTCAAACTCGAAAGAGGAGGTTTCATCGGAGGCTACGTTCAAGATGAAGGAGGCCAGCCCATCGAGAGGGTAAAGCTCTCCATCTTTTCATCCAATCCGATGCTGGAAACGGGCAATCGTTTGGAAGATCGCGAGCGGATCGAGACTTCGGTCTACATTCAGACGGATCGGTCGGGCAGATGGACATCCACGGAGGTGATGCCCAATCTTGAGAGAATCTCCGTCACGCTGGAGCACCCGGAACACGGCAGCGGCCAGTTTGTGACCGATCCTGTCCCGGCCTCAGGCGCCAGCGGTTCCACGACCATCCGGCCCATCGCCCACGTTGACCTCGAGGAACTGAAAGACGGCAAAGCCATCCTGGTGATGAAAAATGGCATAGTTGTGTCAGGAAGAGTCATGGATGAAGCGGGCCGCGGTATTGGAGACTGCGAAATCAACCAGTTCGAAGCCAGTTCAGGCATCGGCATTCACTACAATATTGCATTTGCCTCCGCCAAGACCGAACCGGACGGGCAATTTGCCTTCAGGATCCTGAAGCCTGGGGAAATCATGATCGCGTTGCAGGCAAAGGGCTTTGCTGCTGAGTCGCGCACCGTCAAAGTCGCCCCGAGCTTGCCCGCTCTTGAAATCCGGTTGAAGAAAGGTGAAATAGTCAGCGGCCAGGTCATCGATGACAGCGGCAGTCCTGTTCTGAATGCATTGATCCGAACTGAACTTCGGGGAACGGATCAGCCGTTCTCCTGGCAAGCAAAGACAGGGGTCGACGGGAGGTTCCAGTGGGATTCGGCACCCGCCAAGGCTCTCCCATATTACTTGAGTGCGCAGGGCTATATGCCCACGGATACGCTGATTCTTGAACCTGCCAAAGAGCACGTAATCCATTTATCCAAGAGCGGCGAGATTCTCCTCTCAGGAAAAGTGATTGACTCGAAAACACAAAACCGATCGGGAATTTCAAAGTGTCGGCCCTCTGGCGGGGACAAATCTCGCAGAAATCGGTAGACGGAAGGAACGGCGAATTTACCTTGGCCCTGGAGGTATTGCCTCCAGGAACACGGGCGTACGCCATCCTGGTGGAAGCGGTTGGTTATATTCCGGATATTTCCCAATCAGTGGATGATGAACCGGCCAAGCGCAATTTGGAAATCACGCTGGTCCCCACCGCCGGATTTACCGGCATAGTTCTTTTACCCAACGGCAGTTCGGTGTCCGGCGCCAACGTCTTCCTTTGCGGCAGCAACGGACAGTCTGCCGCGAGCTCATTGGGCAGCAGGATGATGACCAGCATCAAGTCCATCCGATCCGTGAATCAGCCCTCGAATTCAGATCTTTTCACCGCCGCCGTGGTAACCGACGATTTAGGAAGGTTTTCGCTGAAACCGGTGCCGCAGGCCGACTCCATTTTCGCGACGCATGAAAAGGGCTTTGCAGCCCTGACCATTGAGGAGTCCTATGAAAGGGGATGTCAAGAAAATACCTCACCGTCCCAGGGACTGGGTAGATTTTTTCGAGACAGCCAGCCATCTCTCGGATCGTGCACCCAGTTGACTCTGCGGCACCATTTATTGACATCGCCCGACGTCTAT
>JAIQGI010000132.1 GCA_020072565.1 Terriglobia bacterium | reverse complement strand
CTTGTGGCCTCGGGGCTTGCTGACACATCAACCCCGATGCCATGGTTTGGAAACAAGGAACTGGTCATCAGTTTCGCTTGATTGCCTCAGTGGCCCAAGCGTTAGTCATTTCCAGTACCGTGGAAATCGAGGCTAGTCGCGTTTTTGTCACTTTGTGTCTTTTTGCGGCTGAGATTCTATAGACCGACAATCAAAACAGGTGAAGACGATGAAGAAATCCTATTTCTTTTATTTCTGTGCTGCCCTCCTGCTGACGAGCCTGAGTTTCGCCGAGGAGGGCATGTGGCTCTACACCGCGATTCCCAAGGACAAACTCAAAGCGAAGTACGGCTTTGAACCCACCCAGGAGTGGCTGGATCAGATGCGGCTGTCTTCAGTGAGATTTACGGGAGGCTCCGGCTCGTTTGTGTCGCCCAACGGTCTGGTGATGACCAACCACCACATCGGCGCTGGTTGCATCAATGCGGTGTCATCCACGACCAAAGACTACATGAAGACAGGCTTCTACGCTCCCACGCAGGCGGAAGAAGTCCAGTGCCCGAAAATGTCTGTCCGGGTTCTTGAGGGCATCGAGAACATCACCGAAAAGGTGAATGCCGCCCTCAAGGATGTGCCTCCGGCCGAGGCGCCCGCAAACCAGAGAAACACGCTCAACCGTCTTCAGACCGAGTGCGGGACCGCCACGAAGTTGAGCTGCGAGGCCGTGTCCATGTTCTCGGGCGCCATGTACTTCATGTATAAATACAAACCCTACAACGATGTGCGCCTGGTGTTTGCCCCAGAGTACCCCATGGCATTCTTCGGCGGAGATGACGACAATTTCGAGTATCCGCGCTACGACCTCGATGTGACTTTCCTCCGCGTTTATGAGAACAATCAGCCCGTGCGTCCCGAGCACTATTTCTCCTGGTCCAAGAACGGCGCCAAGAATAACGAGCTCGTATTTGTCTCCGGCCATCCGGGAACTACGGCGCGGCTCAATACCGTCGCCCAGCTCGAGTTCCTTCGTGACGTCCAATACCCGATCCAGCTTGCAGGCTATGCCCGGACCATCGAAAGCCTCATCAAGCAGAGCGCTGTTTCCGAGGAGGAGCGCCGCCGCCTGGAGCGCCAGCTTTTCAGCCAGCAGAACTCGGCAAAGGCAACCCACGGCTATTACTCGGGCCTGCTCGACAAGGAATTGATGGCCGCAAAGGCCGCCGATGAGAAACAGCTGCGGAGCGCTTTTATGAAAAATCCCAAGCTGACGGCGGAGTACGGCGATCCATGGAAGGACGTCGCTGAGTACTACGGGCTGCTGAGGGAAGGAAACCTGTATGCAGAGCGGCAGTATTTTCCGTACTCGACTGGTCAGGGCGGGCCGGGAGGCCGCGGAGGTCAGGGAGCTCCCGGAGGCCGTGGAGGCGGAGCAAGCCCGGCAGCCGGGTCAGGTCCGGCCGGGGCTTTCCGTGGAACTTTGCCCGACATGGCACTGATGCTGATCCGCGCCGTCGCTGAGAAAGAGAAACCCGAGGCCGACCGGATGGCGACTTTCCGCGACCCGGCCGCCGTGGAACAGCGCCTCTTCGCCACCGATGAGAAAATCAGCAGGGACGACGATATCGCGGCTTTGGGCGCCACGCTCGCCGAGATCAACAAGTTCCTGCCGGGAAATCCGGTGGTGGCAAAGGCTCTCGGCGGCAGGACCCCGCAGCAGGCTGCCCGGGAAATCATCACCAATACCAGGGTCGGCGACCTCGACTTCCGGAAGCAACTCTACGCCGGCGGCTCAGCAGCACTCGAGAGCAGCACGGATCCGCTCGTGGCCCTCGTGCGCGCCGCGAACGCGGAAGGCAGGCGGGTCAGCGATGAATACGCGAAGAAGATCACTCCTCTCGAAGCGGCACGCACCGCGGCCGAAACCAAAATCGCCAAGATCCGCTTCGCGGTGCAGGGATTGACTTCGCCTCCCGATGCCAACTCCACGCTCCGCCTCAGCTATGGCACGGTGAAGGGCTATGTCGAGGACGGATTGGGCACGGTGCCGAAGGGAACGAAGCTGGCGCCCTTTACGACCATCAAACAGGCTTACGACTATGCAGACAAGCACGGAAACAATGAGCCATACAAGCTGCCCGACAGCTGGATGAATGCGAAGGGTAAAGTCAACGGGAAGACCCCGCTCAACCTCGTCTCTACGAACGACATCATCGGCGGCAACTCCGGCAGCCCGGTGCTGAACAAAAAAGCCGAAATCGTAGGACTGGTCTTCGACGGCAACATCCAGATGTTGCCCGGCCGTTTCCAGTTTGCGGAGAAGATGAACCGCGCGGTCAGTGTCGATTCCCGCGGGATCATGGAAGCGGTGCGCAATATTTACAACGCCACAGCTCTTGCCGATGAACTGAGCGGCAGCACAACCAAAACCGCCAAGGGCGCGGGCAAGTAGCCGACTCTTTCTTGAAAAAATGACGGGCCCCAATGCCCGACAACAGTGTACGACACAACGCAGGTCGCGGCCGGCAGCCGCGGCCTGTAGTTTTTCCGCACACAGACCGTCTTCAAATCTCTTCGGTCTTTGCGATTTCAGCAACCTCTTAGTTGAGTGTTGCGCATACGCTGTGTCCATCCCAGTTCACCCGGCAATCCAGTGAATTCCTGGGCCAGGTGTGAATGGCGCTTAATTAAGGAAACAGGGCGCGACCCTGGCGGGCTCAGCCATTCCGGCGAACCATTGGTTGCCACAAGCTCCGAAGCCCTTGGCGTCCGCAGCGCTTGGCGTCCGCAAGCCCTGAAAGGGCGGCCGTAGTTTTCAGCCCAGGGCGCAAGCCCTGGGATAAGACGCAAATGATGGATGAGCCCTGTAAGGGCGATGCCGGAACGCCTGCAATGCCCCGATTACAGGGATCTTGCATCGCCCTTACAGGCATGCGCGTCAAGTTAAGGAGCGTGTCGCTTTTTGAGAAATGAGTTTCGGGAGCGGACGCGCTTGAGGATGAAAGTGTTTCGATCCTCCACCAGCCATTCCATTGTCTCGCCTTTTTGAACTTCCGCCGCCTCTG
>JAIQGI010000131.1 GCA_020072565.1 Terriglobia bacterium | reverse complement strand
CCGCGAGTGCGGAAACTGAAAAAATGGACTCGCGAATTTCAAAAGCCAAAGCGTATGGCCTATGGAAAATGCCGTCTCTATGGAAATCCGCAAAAAGCGCGGATTCCCACAGAGACTTGGAAAAGTCTCGCAAAAAGCAACGAGACTTTCCCACATTTCCCACAGGCCCTACTGGTCTTTCTTTTTCTGATGTCAAGACAAAAACACCCGGTAGCGAAAGCACCTTAAGAAGATCGATTTTCTGTCTAGACAATGGGGTACACCTTATAGCAACGCCTAGCAACGCCAGCACGAATTCAAACATAAGACATAGAACTATTAACTTTCGTCTCACAGTCATTCTCCGGAGCATTCCTAGATGCAGCTTAACGAATTAGACACCGGAATCCCACTTTGGTTTCATTCGGGCCGTGCATCCCTAAGAATTAAGGACTGATCATATTAAATCAAAAACTCTAATCGCGATTACATTTTGGGAATCGTTAAATTCTAGCTGCCCGCCTCATATTCCTGTTTCCCCGAGGTCCAACGATGTGCACGCAGACCTGGGATTCATCCGCTGCCAGTTTGACCATATCGATGATCTCGTCCTGGTGGGCATATTAGCCACGTGGAGATGCCGGTGCAAAAACCCGCATTCTGGACGAACGGCGTAACCGGAAACTACAGCCCTGACTGTCCAAGTCCCGATCTCGGAAGGTACGCGGCCATCGCTGTCGCTCACATGGCCGTGAAGTCGGCAACCCGGAAACTGGCATACGAGCCCGAAACGGAATTGGAGAAGTGGTGGTTCCAAGCCCGCGCAATGTTCGCGGAAGCCTTCCTGAAAAACTGAGAAAATTCCGAGTTTTCCCCAGCTGTTAGATGGATGTTAGATGGAAGTCCATTTTGGGCCTTTTTATTGGTCTATGGATTGGCTGTAAGTGATTGAGTGGTAAGTGGTACGCCTGGCGCGGTTCGAACGCGCGACCTTCGGTTCCGGAGACCGACGCTCTAGTCCATCTGAGCTACAGGCGCACTCTGTGTTTTCAACACCTTAGCGGGAGCAAAGCTTACCACCTCTCCCCCCGTGGTGTCCATATGGTGTCCATCACATAGCTGAGCGACCGCTCTCCGGCGCTCACTGGCGCCGGGATGGGAGTAGCGCATGGTCATCTCCACCGAGGAATGACCCATGAGCTCTTTAATCGTCGCGATGCCAACCCCTCGGGCATCCAGCCGCGTTCCGAAGGTATGGCGCAGGTCATGATAGCGGCAGTGTGGGATCCCCGAGCGCCGCAAAGCGGCACGGAATGCCGTCTTGACGTCGAAGAGCGGCTTCCCGGTCCTCGGGTTGAAAAACAAATAGCCGCCGCCATGACCCCGTAAATGCGCCTGCAGAGCGGCCTTCAGACGGGCGTTGAGTTCCACCTGAAGCCACTTGCCCCCCTTGCGCTCGACCGTCAGCACGTCATTGACAAGATCGACGTGCTTCGATTGCAGGGTTAAAGCCTCACGGAGACGAAGGCCAGCATTGGTCGCAAGCAGGATCGCCAGCCGAAGATGAGAAGCCGAAGCTACGAGTAGCCTCTCTTCCTCCTCTTCGCTCAGCACGCGCTCCGGCGGGCGGGGTTCCTTTAAGAACTTGACCCCACGCACTGGATTCGCTTCCGCATTTCTCCAATCGATAGCCTTGTTGAACATGTGTTTGAGCACCGCCAGCTCGCGGTTGATTGTGGCGTTTGCGACCGGCCCGTGCCGGTAAGTGACCGACTGCCGCCTTTCGTGGATGTATTTCTCCACGTGGAAGGGCTGGATCTGGTCCAACCGGTACCGTCTAAAGAACGGCACCAGGTGTAACAACCTGGTCGCATCAGCCGCAGCAGACCGCGACGATTTGTGAGCCTGCGAATACTGCAGAAACTCAGCCGCGAACGCCTCAAAGGAAGGGCAGGAAACCTGGCGCTTCAGTTGATAGCGCCCCCGAACGACATCACCCTGCCGGGCCTTCAGTGCATTCTCGGCATCGCGTCTGCAGACGCGGCCCACACACTCCCGAACCCGTTTCCCGTCCACGTAGAAATCAATGAAATACTTTCCACGCTTCAGGAAGATGCCCATCGCCAGTCTCACCCCCTCTCCGGGCGAGTCTGGGTTCGGCCTGCCGGGATGCTACCGAAGTCTCCGCGCCGATGCAATCGCAAAAACTCCTCGAAGTCGCCTGGATCGACGCGAACAAATTTGCCGACTTTCACGTGGGGCAGCACACGCCCGAAGATCCAGCCGTAGATAGTGGCAGGCTTCACCTGGAGGCAATCGGCTATATCTGGAACCGTCAAAAACCGTTCTGTCATTCCTGTTCCCTCGATCCCAAAGAGTCGGGTTTCTGGACATACTCCGATAAGGCCCCGTCGGCGATCGCCCGTCCTGGGTCAATATGCAATGAAATTTCCGGAGCACACGATGTCCTCACCCGAAATTCGAGCGCAATCCTCAGCGAGAGGAAGCAAGTCCCTATCCGCCAGCCCGTGCCGATCTCGGAAAGCATCCCAGGCCTTAAAACGGGCCATAGTCAATTTCTGCTGGATCTCAGACGCTAGGTGGTCGTACTGAGAAGGATCAGCGAAGGGCACGAGGCTCCTAAACATCTCCTCCGCACAACGCCCCCGCGGAGTATTTTCAAAGCGTCTCGTTTTCATATGGCTTTTCACTCGCTTCTACCCTCGGTGAGTTGGTTTAAAAAAACCTCTACTCCCTGCCAGCCGTGCCGCCTGGCGACTTCCAGCAATTCGCCTCTCGCCCCCGCTCTTACCACCATCCACCAGACTTCATCGCGGATGGTCCCCAGGCGCACAGCTTTGCTTATTTCCTCTTGAGCAAGCTCTGCATCAGTCTTCTCTCGACCGAGTCCCAGACGCTTCCGAAGACCGTTTCTGGACCACTGAAGCTGATGTCGGCCTTTGAACACGCTTGCGAATTCCACCCATAGCTGAGCCCAGCGGACATCCCCGGTGTTACGGTAACGGCGAAGGAGATCCCAGGGAGTGAGCCTTCCCTCTCTTCCTCTCTTTATGTGAGATTTGGTGATCTCATCTTCCAAACCCCATTTGGCCGCATAGCTGCCTGCAGCCTGTCCGCGCTGGATCTCGACGCCGCGCCTGTTTGGTTCCGGCAGCCCTA
>JAIQGI010000130.1 GCA_020072565.1 Terriglobia bacterium | reverse complement strand
CGGTCCGCCCTTCAACAACGGAACAAGGAACCATCTCGAAAAATTGCACTCCCGGCTCTGGACAATGCTGGGGAATGCTCTGCACCCAAAATCGGGTGCAGACCAACTATAAGGGCCGCCAGTTCGTAGGCCCGGCCGTCAGGCCGGGAGACAGCGAGCACGTCCTGAATGAGCGCCAAAGGCGCGGCACCCCCGCAGAGATTTTCCTGACCAATTTGCGTGCCATCCAGTTAGATAGGATATGGCGGGGAAATATCTCTGTGTGAATCTCCATATTGTTTGGAGTACCAAGTGGAGGAAATGCCTCATCGATCCGCAATGGAGCCATCGTCTTTATGCCTATATGGGTTCCGTTGCTCGCTTCAAGAATGCCAGGCTCATAGAGGCTAACAGCCGGCCGGATCACATCCATCTGTACACCTCCATGCCGTCGACGATTTCCATTGCCGATTTGGTGAACGCACTCAAGGCTAATTCCACGCGATGGATTCGACAGACCTTCCCGAATTGGAAGTGGTTCTCGTGGCAGGAGGGATACGCGGCGTTCAGCGTCAGCAATTCCCTGGAGCAGGCCGTCATTGAATATATTCGCAATCAGGACGAGCATCACAAGCGACGGGATTTTCGGGAAGAGCTTCTCGATCTGCTTGATCGCCACGGAATCGAATATGATCCGAGATATGTTTTTGATTGAGTGCCGCGCCTTCGGCGCTCGATTCTCGAGCTATGCCCGTATCCCGGCCTTACGGCCGGGCCTATTCAATGGCGGCCCTTCGGGCCTCGGCTCCGTCTTGGATGTACAAAGCCCAGGCCTCGGGCGTGAGCCCGGGGTTGAGAGCAGGAGAAAATCAGGCCCTGAAAGGGCGGCACTCTTCTTATGGGATGCAGTCACTATACTATCTGAGGTTCAATAGGGAATCTGCGAGGACCTCGGCGACATCGCGGACATGGACGCGCTCATCTGCGTCCTTGGCTTTCAGGCCGTCGGTGAGCATGGTCATACAGAAAGGGCATGCGGTTGCGATCGTGCCCGGATTCAGCTTCAAAGCCTCCTCGGCCCTTTCGATGTTGACGCGCTTGCCCACCTTCTCCTCCATGAACATCCTGGCCCCGCCTGCGCCGCAGCAGAATCCCCGGTCGCGTGACCGGGCCATTTCGACAACCTGATCACCGGCAGCACCGAGCAGGTTTCTGGGCGGGTCGTAGATGCCGTTGTAGCGCCCGATGTAGCAGGAATCGTGGAAGGTGACCTTCTCCCCGGATTCGTGCGCGACCTTCAAACGGCCGGTGCGCATCAGTTCCTGCAGCAACTCCGTGTGGTGCACGACTTCGTAGTTGCCTCCGAACTGGGGATATTCATTCTTCAGCGTGTTGAAACAGTGCGGGCAGGTCGCCACGATTTTCTTGACCCGGTAGCGATTCATGGTCTCGACATTTTCGGTGATGAGCATCTGCGCCAGATACTCATTGCCGGCGCGGCGGGCCGGATCGCCATTGCATTTTTCCTCGAGCCCGAGGATGGCGAACCTGATTCCAGCTGCGTTTAACAACTTGACCATGCCACGGCTGACCTTCTGATACCTCTGATCGTACGCGCCGGCGCATCCCACCCAGTAGAGCAGGTCGATACCGGCGCCGCCCGTTTCAGCCATGGTTTTCACCTCGAGTCCCTTTGCCCAATCTGCGCGCGTTTCGTGGCTGAAGGCCCAGGGTGTGAAATTGGTCTCGAGATTTTTAAAGGTGCCTGTGAGCTCTTCAGGGAAGCGCGATTCGGTCAGGACCAGGAAGCGGCGCATCTCCATGATGGCCGGGACATGCTCGATATTGACGGGGCATTCCTGCATACACGCCCTGCAGGTCGTGCAATCCCAAAGCTCCTGTTCGGTTACGAAGTGGTTGAGGAGACGATGCGCGAGCAAATCGGGATGACCCTCCCCGGTCCCGGCGAGCAGGATCGGACCGATCTCGGAAGTACGCTCCCGGATGTTCATGATGATCTTGCGCGGGCTCAGGAGCTTTCCCGTATGGTTCGCAGGGCATACAGCCGTGCACCTGCCGCAATCGGTACAGGTGAAGCCGTCGAGAAGCTGCTTCCAGGTCAGATCGCGAATGTCATCGGCACCGAACTTCTCAAGGTTTTCATCTTCAAGGTTCAGCTTCGACAGGCGGCCGGGCGGCTCGAGCGAAGTGAAGAAAACGTTAGGGACGGCGGTCAAGACATGCAGGTGCTTGGAGTGGGGAAGATAGTTCAGGAAACCCAGCACGACCACGATGTGAACCCACCAGAAAAGCTGATACGAGGTTTCCCCAGCAGTCCCTGCAAAAAACGGTGCCAGTCGAATCGACACGAACCGGGCCTCGCTCAGCTGGCCGGACGATGCCATGCGTGAGGCGTTGGTTCCGAACATCGAAAATATGATGATAAGGATCAACCCGAGAATCAGGGTGGCATCCATGCGCACATGCCCCGACACTTCACGGCCGAAATATCTCTTGGGCGGAACGAAATACCAGCGGACGAGAGCTACCAGGCATGCCACGACCACCAGGGCGCCGATGAGCTCCTGCAGGAAGGCGAGCGGTGGGAACACGGGACCCAGCATGCGCAGGGTAAAGCTGGGGACGAAGCCTTCGATGATCGCCTCGAGAACTGCGGTCAGGAGGATGATGAAACCCCAGAAAATAAAAAAATGCATCAGCCCGGCGAGCGGATCGCGCAGGAGCTTGGTCTGGCCGAAGGCGATCACCAGCACGTTCCTGATCCTCGTCCCGATCCGATCGAACCGGTCATCCCTTTTACCGAGCGAGAAAAACCTCACCAGGCGCACACTCCCATGAACAAAAAACGCCAGCGCTGCAGTTAAAACCACGGCAAATACAATCCATTGGGCCATTTTTTCTCTGCAATCTCCGCCTATTGAGGATCAGATATTATAGACCCGTAGCCTGATAAAGGCTGGGCGTGCAAGAGTTTGTCTCCGCTCAAAAGGTCCACGTCTACGTCCAGGTTTAGGTCCAAGTCCACGTTTATTGGCAAAATCATTCCTATCTTAGCGCTTATGGGCTCACGCCCGGAGCTATGCTCTTTCCGCCCTTCGGGGCTTGGATCTTTATTTCTGTCACTGTATTTCATGAATATCAATAGTCAGTCACCAAGACTACTTTGCCGAAGTGTTCGCGTCGTTCCAGGATCTCTTGGGCACGAGCGGCTTCCTTCAGAGGAAGGATTTCGGAAACGACCGGGTGCAGAAGCTCGGCCTGGACAAGTTTCAGCACCTGAAGCAATTCGTGCTTGGAGCCCATGTAGGAGCCCATCAGAGTCAGCTCCTTGGCAAACAGATAACGCAGGTCGAGCCGGACGTCAAAACCGGTAGTAGCGCCACAGGTCACCAAACGGCCGTGGTGGGCGAGGCAGTTGACGCTCTCTTCCCAGGTTGCCGCCCCGACATGCTCAAGCACGATGTCGGCGCCTCGTTTCTCGGTGATTCTGCGGACCTCGTCCCTGAGCTTCTGCTTCGCATGGTGGATGACATGGTCGGCGCCGAGCGCGCGCGCCTTTTCGAGCTTGGCTTCGCTTCCCGCTGTGGTTATGACGCGCGCATGGAAAAGCTTCGCGATTTGAATGGCTGCGCTCCCGACTCCGCTTCCGGCGCCCAGAATCAGGACGTCCTCGCCGGCGCGAATGGCGCACCGGGTCACCAGCATGTGCCATGCGGTCATGAAGACAAGAGGAATCGCCGCCGCTTCCGCAAAGGGCATCGGCTCCGGGAAGGGCAGCGCGTTTACCGCAGGAACCTTGACGAGTTCGGCATAACCGCCATCGGTGACATATCCAAGAACAGAGTAGCTCCGGCAATGATTGTCATTTCCGCGATAGCATGGCTCGCAGTGCATGCAGCTCAACCCGGGATTGACGAGTGTCTTAGTCCCCGGCTTCACGTGCGCCACTCCCGGGCCGATACTCTCGACCACGCCGGCGACATCGCTGCCGGAAATATGCGGGAGCGGGATTGCGACACCGGGGAGGCCTTTGCGTTCCCAGAGATCGAGATAATTGAGGGCGCAGGCCTTGACCCTGACAGCTATCTCTCCCGGGCCCGGAATGGGATCGGCTACGTCCTCGTAGCGCAACCGATCGGTGCCGCCATGCTCGAAGAAGCGCACTGCCTTCATAGATTTATTCCTTTGCCGAGTTTGGAACCCACACGTCAAAAGCTGCAGCACCCTGAGCTGCAACCGGGCAAATCATATACCAGATCTTGAGCTATTCCGGGCGCAAAAATCTCAACGCAGTCTCCCATGCACCGGGGGTGCACCCAGGTGCATGAAAATGTTATTGTGCCCCGTAAGGCTTGCGATGGACGAAGGTCGTATTCTCTGTGATGCTTTCGAGCTCGAAACGCAGTCTGACCTGGT
>JAIQGI010000129.1 GCA_020072565.1 Terriglobia bacterium | reverse complement strand
GGCGGGCCCAGAGTTCCGGCGGGAACTGCGTCGCTCGCACGTACGCCATCCCGGGGATCCAGAAGTCCTCATGGGATTCAGCATCGGTCCCCGCGAACGAGCCGGGCGCTACGCCGATGACGGTGAACGGCACACTGTTTACCAAGACGGTCCGCCCGACGGCAGCCTCGGCCGAGCCGAAAAAATCGCGTGCTCGACGTTCGGAGAGCACGACCAGGGGCTCCCCCCCGGGGGTGCGATCCTCTTCCGCGCGAAACGTTCGTCCAGCAAGCAGCCGGACTCCGAGAACATCGAAGTAGTTGACGCTGACCGCTGCACCAGGCGTGAGCCTTGGCTCGGCGTCGGCGACGGCCAGCGCGGAGCTCGGCAGCCGCTGAAACCCTGCCATGGCCGCAACAGTGGTCGCATTCCGCGTCAGATCCTCTGCGTTGGCGTACGAAATAACAAATGGGTTGATACCGCCTGTGACCCGTGTTGCGAAGAAGTAGATGACGAGCCGATCCTGGCGAGCGATACCAGGGAGCGGCTTGAAGAACAGCGCTTCCCCGATCCCGAGCACGGCGGTTGCGGGTCCCAGGCTGCACGCGATCGAGATGATGGCCGTGACCGACAGCAGCGGCTGCTTGATGAGCGCGCGCATCGCGTAGCGCAGGTCCGACAGGGCCGCGTCGACAATAGGCAGACCGCGCTGATCGCGCAGTGCGTCCAACGCCTGAGATAGGCCGCCGGCCCGCAGACGCGCAGCACGATCCGCCTCGTTCGGCCCTTTGCCGCTGCGCCGCGCGTCTTCAGCCGCGAAAGCGAGATGCGCTTTCAACTCCTCTTCGAGGTCAGCGTCCGTGCGGCGTCGTCGCAACGTCGCCCACATTCGGAGCATCCACTCGCGAAACATGCCCGCCATGGCCACCCTCTCGCCTGCAACCGTGGACTTCCGTTGTCTATTAGCCCTCTTGATCTATTAGCGCTTGGATGATGCCCGTCATTCGGGTCCACGCCTGCTTCTCGGCGACTTGTGCCCGCCGGCCGGCGGCGGTAAGGCTATAGAGGCGTGCCTTGCGGCTGCCTCGCAGACCTGTGTCGCTGATACCCCAGGCGCCTCGAAGCAAACCGCGTTGCTCAAGCCGCATCAGCGCCGGATAGAGCGTGCCCATGTTGAGCTGGATGGCGCCCTTCGAAACCTGCTCGATGCGTGTGGCAATCGCGTAGCCGTGGGACGGCCCGAGGACATCGAGCGTCTGAAGCACCATCAGATCAGGAGTCCCCTGCAGGACACCTATTTTGTCAATCTTTCCATTAGACACACCAATACAATAGTGCTACTTGCATTAGAAAGTCAAATGGAAATTCTGATGCCCCATCGGCAGCGGGGACGGGCTATCGATCCGTGCGTGGCTGGGAATTGGCTGACTCTCTCCGGTCCCTCCGCGGGGCGCGCCGCTTCCGACCTATTCTGAACGCAATGCGCTCACGGGATCGAGGCGGGCGGCACGGCGGGCCGGAATGTAGCCGGCGACGAGCGCGATTGTCGCAAGCACAACCATGGCAAAGGCGAATGTCGCAGGATCTTGCGGTGTGACGTCGAACAGAAGCGGTTCGAGCCGAACCGTGAACAGGACCGTGGCGGCACTGCCCAACGTGAGACCTATGGCCAGCAGGATAATGATCTCGCGCAGAAGGATCGCGCAGATCTGCGAGGGCCGTGCACCAAGGGCAAGGCGAACTCCCATCTCAGGTGTTCGGCGTTGGGCTGCGTATGCGACCACGCCGTAAAGCCCGACGGCAGCGAGGATGAGGGCGAGAACTCCGAAAGCCCCAGAGAGCCAGGCTAGAAGCCGTTCGCGGCGGGCGCCCGTTTCAATTACGGAGTCGAGTGTGCGGATTTGGGAGACGCGAAGGACGGGTGAAACCTCACGGACTGCCTGGCGGACCGCGTCAGCGAAGCGTAGGGGATCGCCTTCGGTTCGCAGCACGAAGGTGGGCCCGCTGAAGACGAACTTCTGAGTGACCGGGTAAAAGACCAGCGGGCTGAAAAGAGCGCGCAAGGAGGAGTAGCGCACATCGTGAACGACTCCGACCACCTGGATGGCCTTCTTTTCGTCAAATTGTTTGCCTTCCGAAAAGAGGCCGCCGACTGCATTCCGCTTGCCGAACATTAGCCGGGCCGCCGATTCACTGAGTACGGCAACCTTGGGCCCATCTTTACGGTCCACGTCCACGTCGGTAATAGGCCGGCCTGCGATAAGCGGGATTCCCATGGCGTCGAAATAGGGCGGGCCGACCAGGACTTCGTTGATGTCGCCTGAAGGAAATGAGCGCCCAGGCAGTGCAATGGCAACGTCGTTGGTTACAGTCCCGAGGGGACCGGCGACCGCCGAAGAAGCAATGCAGGGGAGAAGGGCAACAGCCACGAACATGTAGTTGCGGTTAACTTGTTTTCGACCGAAACGCGGTCCACCGGTCCGGCGGCAAATCCAGATGCAAAGCGCCGGCACGAGAATAGCCCAAGCCGTGAGGCAGGGAATCACCGCAAACTGAAACCATGAGCACCGAAGGTGCGGCACTACAGACTGGCGGATGGCAGAACTTCATGTGTCCCCAGGACATCATTTTCCGCGGAATTGTCTGAATCTCTGCAAAGACACGCCGCCTCCTCACTCGGCGCGCAGGTCGGAAGCCGGCGCCAACGCCATCGCTCGCCGAGCGGGCACGAGAAGCGCGATCAACGCACCGCCTACGGTCACGCCGGCAGCCGCAGCATAGATCACCGGCTCGCGCGGCGTAACCTGGAACAGGAACTGCGTCAGCAGCGAGGCCGTGAGAGAGGCACCGAGCAAGCCCGCCGCGGTGCCTGCCAGCACCGGAACGAGACCCTGGCGTACGACCAGCCAAACCAGATGCGAATGTGTCGCGCCCAGCGCGGCCCGAATCGCCAGCTCCCGCCGCCGCTCCACGGTGTACCTAGCGACGATCACCGCGAGGCCGACAATCGTCAACAGGAGCGCGACGCTTGCGAACGCGCCGGTCGCAGTCGTGTAGAACCGCCGATGCGCCACCGCTTCGCCGATAATCTCGTCGACCGTGGCGATGTGCAGGATCGGCAGCGCCGGATCGAGATCGTGCACGATGCTCCGGACCGCCGCGTGCAGATCGCCCGCGTTCGGCGCCAATCGCGCCACCAAACCCGTGACTGGCCGCGGAAACTGCGCCGCGACGAAGTATACGGCCGGACGCGGATCCTGTTCGAGTGCGGAATACCGCACATCGCGCACAACACCGACGATCTCGACCGGACCGTCAAACTCGATCTTTCTGCCGAGCGGATCCCCGCTGCCGAACATCTGCCGGGAGTACGATTCGGACACGACCGCCACCTTGTCACTCGTGGCGGTATCGGTTTCCGAGATCAGTCGGCCGTGGACGAGCGGAATGCGCATCACAGAAAAATAGCGCGAGTCCACAAAGCGGCCGTTTCCGACCACCTCCTCACGCCGGCCGACCTCATTTAGTACGAGGACGGAGTCGCCGCCCCGGAAGGGCACCGCGGACGTAACGGCCGCATTGAGCACACCCGGCAGCGCCCGAACGCGCTCCGCGAGGTCGCGCTGAAACGCCATG
>JAIQGI010000128.1 GCA_020072565.1 Terriglobia bacterium | reverse complement strand
TGCCCACCAGTGCCTCTGTTTACGCTTCGCGCCTCGCCTCGCGACGATACGTGCAAAACTCGAGGTCAGGATGGTTCGCTACTCCTTTCCTGTAAGACTCTTTCATTCTCGACTTCATGCCGGTTTATCCCGGCGCTCGCGGCGTACCCGGAAGACGATCTGCTGATGAGCGGATGGCTGATCGGTGAGAACATGATTGCCCGCAAAGCCGCGGTGGTGGACACCAAGTACAAACAGGGCCGAATGATATTGATCGGCATCCGGTGCCAGAACCGCGCCCAAACGCACGGGACGTATAAATTCCTGCTCAATGCGCTGTTGTACCCGGAGACAGAAAAACCCTGACGCTTTTCTGTCGCGCAACTCCCCGCGGTGGGTCGGGGCGAACGGCAGGCGCGCTCAGTTTTTCATGAGCAGGGATCAATCCGTCGTAATGGCAGGATACTTGTTCGAAAACCCCTTATCCGGCAACATCCTGTTTAGATATACAGTTCGCTTTCTGATCAACCCTGCCTTAGGCGTTACTAATCAGGTCACTGGTAAGCGGACATGAACCCTTAGCGATTCTTCGAGCCTTCGAGGCTTGGAGGTAAGCAGCTTCACCTCAAAGACGCCAAGGCTCAAAGATTCGCAAAACTAACAATGTCCGCTTACCAGTGAACTGAAGGGCCTCCCTGGAAGGATGCTGCGCTAGATTTCCACCTGATGTGAATTGGAAAATTAAGCGGAATAGCAGGATCTTATCTATCCGCCGCAGGCGGATTTAGTCCGAAGCCCCTTATCAGCAGCGGAGGGACCTGCCTGCAAGGAGCAACGCCCAGGGGAGAGTGGGAAAATGAGGCAGCTTGTCCTTCCTATGTGCTCATGGCCGTTCACCTGGGCCATGTCGGCGACGGGATGCCAGAAGCGAGTCATGCGCGCGGCGGACTGCTCGGCGGGCCGCCGCGGCGTCTCAGGGAAGGAAACAGCGCCGTCCCGATCGCCACCACCACCGCCAGCACGACCCACCAGTACGCCTTGAAGAAATGAGCAACGGTGTCCATGTCAGCCTCCGGATTGAAACGAAAGTATAGCACTTCCGCCAGCGCCAAGAGTGCGGATACAATTGTCGGAGGGGAACCCTTCAGGAGGCGGAATCGCCGGGGATCAGCCGAACGCCTTGCGGCAATTCGGCCACGCGCTTTCCGCGATTGAAGAGAACCAGGTCAATCCCTTTTACCGCGGCCAACCGAGTACAGGCTGTCGAAATATTCCCGGTGCCCCCGATATACAGCACTCTCATATCAACCTCGATCTTGGTGAACTTGCACCTGTTTTGGGCTCAGGGTCAACTCGAATCAGTCAAAAGTAGGGATATGTTTGCGCGGCCATCCCTCCCTGAGGTAGAATCCTGCCAACTTGGTTCACCGTTTTGATTCAGAGAAGCCCGAAAGTTAACGTAGTCGCTCAAGTCCAGGCCCTTGGTCTGGGAATGAGGGCGGGCGCGTGAGCGCCTTGGCGCCGGTAACGATCAATTCTACGGCTGATCCTATCCAATTTTCGATTTACAGTGCAGGGGGTGTGATGAGGAGTCATTGGATTCTATTGGGGATTATGGAAGTCATGATGTTCGCAACCATTCCGGCTGTTGGTCAGAATTGTGATGCCCTCACTCAGCTCTCACTTCCAGATACTACAATCACGAGCGCCCAGGTAGTTACCGACGGATCGTTCATATCCGGGCGCGGTCCGCGGTTGAACAATCTGCCCAGGTTTTGTCGCGTCGGGGGTGCCATTAAGCCGACCGGCGATTCAGACGTACAGTTTGAAATCTGGATGCCGACATCCGGATGGAATGGCAAATTCCAGGGTATAGGAAACGGTGGATTCGCGGGATCGATCAGGTATGCGGCCCTGGCTGATGCCGTGCGTCACGGTTATGCTTCTGCATCCACCGACACCGGTCATCAAGGAGGCGATACGGATGCCGCCTGGGCCCTGGGGCATCCGGAGAAGATCGTCGATTTCGGACACCGGGCGATTCATGAAATGACAGTCAAGGCGAAAGCGATCGTGACGGCTTATTACAGCTCGGGCCCCAAACGATCGTAATGTTCAGCCCCATGCGCAGCCGGAGAGCAAGCCAGTCACTCAGGGCTTCGCGCAACTCGCGGCGGCATCCTTCAAGGGATTTGTGTCGTGCCCAAACTCCTTGAAGCCCAGGAATTTCACCCCAGTAAGATGCCTCGTCTTCGATGATCCCGTAAACGGCCAATTCCATAGCGTGATCGATATAACTCGCGAGCATGCCCGAGATTATCCCGGCTGAAGGCGACACCTGACTGAACACCATTAGCAGCTCCTTATTTTCACCTTTTGTCAGTTTCCGATTTGCGCGTTATCCGCCCGGAATGCCAGGATCGACATAAAAATTCAGCCAAACCGCTTGTCACAGATCTGAGTCCTTGAACCCAAACCAAAGCATGCCGTGCCAGAGCTTCTCCGGCTCGACCTCAAAGTAGATTCTCCCCGATTCTTACCGGATAGATTGGAGTACTGAAAACAAAACGGGCAGGTCTTTTTGGATCGTATCCCACAGCAGTCGAGCATCGACTGCGAAGTAAACGTGCACAAGGCGGTTGCGCATTGCGCGCATCAAGGACCACGGAATTTCCGGATTCTCCTGCTCAATGTGATCCGGGATCTGATTCGCCGCTTCGCCGATGACGATCAGGTCAAGTTCTACCGCGCGCATGGTTTTCTTGTCGGCGGCAAAGGTTTCGAAATTCATGCCTACGGTGAAGGCCTGAATTTCCGTTATCGCCTCCAGAATATCCTGTAGCCGTTCCCTCCAGATTCTAGGCGACACGAACACTTTCTCCTAGCACGCGCGCGCGGATGCGCGGTTTAAGACTGTCCGGAGTTCCCAGATCGACCTTGCAGCCGAGGAGGGATTCGAGATGGTCCTGCAGCGCGAACAAACCAAAATATCCCACGGGACGGTCGAATTCCACCAACAGATCCACGTCGCTCGTCGGGACTGCTTCATCGCGGGCAACGGATCCGAAAAGGGACATGGATCTGACTCCATACCTAATCGCAAGCTCCGCTTGCTCCGCCGATAAAATACGAATGACCTGTTCGCGTTTCATAGGGTTATTTTAGTACCAAAATGGGCCGGCACGACAGCCAATTCCTTCGAAATCTGGCGGCCAATCAAAATAGCGGATGGCCAGGAGCCTGACTGCTGCAAGCAGGTACTGGCGATGGATAAGAAGTACAAGCTGCCGAATTTCCCGCCCGCCTCCCAGTGAGGGTGCTGCCCACGGCTCCAGCAGCTTCCGATAAAAACAAATTACGTAAACTACGGGGGAAATGCCCCAGTCAGACGATATTTACTCCCTGAGCCGGGTTCCCGGACAGTGTTTTTGGCGCGGCGGCGCCTGATTGCAGCGCAGATTGGCAGCCTCCCTCAGCCATCTCGGCGCACTTCCACCTAATGGCAGTGAAAATTGGCCGCTTTGTTACCATGCAAACGGCGTGTCTGATTCCAATGCTGCAGGGGCGATAGGCGGAGCCCGCGTGGGGAGGCCAAGGCAGGCTAAAATCTTATGGATTGCATCCGGGGTGTCGATGGCAGCGAGTATTCTCATCCGCCCGCCGCAGCGGGGGCAAGCGAGAACGTCCAACTCAAAGGATCAGTTTTCATATTGCATCTCCCGCAGTTGCACTGACACAGGTTGATTCGTTGGCAGGATCATTGGGCGTCGGTTCCGGCAACCAGTATAGCCATTGGCCGTGGTCATTGCATATACGTCCT
>JAIQGI010000127.1 GCA_020072565.1 Terriglobia bacterium | reverse complement strand
TCCCCGTCTCCCCTCCTGGGGCCCCCTTTCAAGGACGCGGCAGCTGCTTCCCATCCGAAATCGGGGATATTTTCGAGATGCTTCCAGGCCAGGTGGACCATCCCCACCGACCCGCTCCAAAACACTTCCCTATCATTCATTCATAATCCCCCCAAGGCCTTTAGGCAAGAACGGGCTTCTGAAGGACCTGAATCCGCACACACCCCTCTCCGCAAAGCCTCCTATTATCTGCCTCCGGTTACCACCGCGATTCGTTCTCTTTCAGCGCCTCGATGCTGGGAAGAGGTCGCGGCTGGCTTCCACACCGCAGTACATGGGCGACCAATCCTGGGTGTTCCCCTGGAGAACAGGACCAAACACCTCGAGTGCGGAACCCGGGCCGGCCTGCAGGATTGCGATCCCCCTCCCATCGTTCATGAGCGTGCACCTCACTTTGATCACTCCGAGGTTGTCGCTGTTGCTCATCAAATCGGCGATCCTGACAGAGACCCTGTGGTTAACACCGAGCGGGACGACCTGCTTCAATTTGGTAATGTTCTCGACCCAGCTGTAGGTCGAGTTGTTGTTCTGGGTTACCACGCCCGACCGCACAGGGTCACCGGACATCTCGAAGCCCTTAATCAGGCTGGCCTTCTGCCCGGCAGCCTTCAACTTGGCCAGGAAGATCGGGTCGGTAGTGTGCGAGAACAGAGAATACCAGTACATTGTCGGAAGCGTAGTGACCGTGCCGGGCACAGGATCAACCTCGTACGCGCCCGTGACCTGGATCCAAGCATGTACGTTGCGAACTTTGTCCAGCGGTCGGCCATCGATTACGACGCTGTCGCAGTCCTGCGCGACGAAAAGCAGATTGGCCGTGCCTGGCACACTTGACACGAGCTCGTATTCCGGCGGCACCAAACTGCGCGCGATGGTGAAGTCAACCGGAAAGTGCGCCACCATTTCTGTGCACACCATATCTGCGTGGGTGTCCTGGGCTGACTGCGAGGGGAGAGCGACCTTCTCGACGCTCAGGTATCCAATGGCCAGTACAAAGAGCGTCGCGACTTTGATGCGAATGAGCTTGTTCATATTTGTCATCCTTTCGTTCTGTGGAAAATCCCGTCGGCTCCCAGTGGTGACGCAGCTGAGCGCTGGATCCATAAGGCAGGATTCGGAGCGACGGGAGCCCGTTACGTGAAACTCATTGTCGCGAACGCGGACACTCGGGAAAAGCGGTGTGATGCGACACGGCCTGGTTTGTCGTATAGTGCCGCTTTTTGTCGGGGATTGTGATAGGCTGGATGCAATTTTGACTATCGACCGCAATGAAACGAGCGCCTGGAACTCTCAAATTTGTTTCCAACTCGAAGGCCACTTCGGACCGCCTCGAATCCTGGAAAGAAATTGCCGAATGCTTGCACAGGGATGTCCGGACGGTTCAGCGTTGGGAACGGTGCAGAAATATGCCCGTGCGTCGTCTCCCGGGCGGGCTGCGGCCCAGGGTCTTTGCGATCCGGTCTGAACTCGAGGCTTGGCGGAACAGTCCGACTGTCGAAACAATCGTGAAAAAAAGGCTCCTGCCCTCGCCCGCCAAAGGAGGGCTGATTCATAAGGTCAGATTGGTGGTGCTTCCTTTCGTAAACCTGAGCGGCGATCCCGCACAGGAGTACCTCAGCGACGCAATGACGGATGAGGTTATCACGGCGATTGCGAGCATCGTTCAAGAGCACCTCGCGGTCATCGCCCGAACTACGGCCATGCATTACAAGGGCAGCCACAAGGATGTGGCCCACATTGGCCGCGAGTTGAACGTGGACTATGTCGTGGAAGGTACTCTTCGGAACGTCCAAGATCAAATTGCAGTCAATGTCCAGCTTATCCAGGTCAGCGATCAGACACACCTGTTTGCCGGGAAATTCGACGCGGCCCTGCCCGGCATCTTCCATATGCAGCGCCGCATAGCGCAAGCCATCGCGACGCACATCCCCGCGATTGCCGATCTAATGCGTACCGGGGCGATCGCCGTCGGCGGCGGCCCCAGGAAGCCGACGGGGGATCTCGCAGCTTACAACGACTATATCCAAGGCCGCTACTGCTTGGACCCCGATTACATTCAAGGCCGCTACTATTTGGATAAAGGGACGCCTGAGAGCGTGGCGATAGCGAAACAGCACCTGGAAAGAGCGATTTCACGTGATCCAGAGTTCGCGCTGGGCCATGATGCCTTGGCCGAGCTTCACTGGCGTTCAGGTTACTTCGGTTGGGTGTCGCCGCGTAACGCATTCTCCGCCGGCATAACTCACGCGCTGCGTGCGATTGAAATTGACGCCAGCCGCGCCGAAACACATGCTTT
Source organism: Terriglobia bacterium (assembly GCA_020072565.1). Lineage (NCBI taxonomy): Bacteria > Pseudomonadati > Acidobacteriota > Terriglobia > Terriglobia bacterium. The sequence continues at coordinate 1,508 of JAIQGI010000127.1, read as the reverse complement.
GCTGGCCCAGTTTCACAAAACGGTCGAGTACAACTGGGCTGAAGTCCATCGCGAGAATGCCATTGCCTTACAACTGGACCCCTACTCACCGCTCGTCAGGATGCGGTATGCGGTGAGTGAGCTAATGCCGCACGGTCGTCTAGAGGAAGCTGCGACGGAACTCGAGGGCACCCTCGAACTCGATCCCCTGTCGGTATTCGCGGGTACCTGGCTTGCCAACGTACGAGTGTTTCTGCGTCAGTACGAACGTGCCGCAGAACAGGCAAGCAAGCTAATCGATCTGTATCCAAACTTTTGGGGAGGACATTTCGCCATTGCGGCCAGCTACCGTTATCGCAAGATGTTTACGGAAGCAGTTGCTGCCGAACGAATGGCGGTCGAATGTTCCGGTGGCACCGCTCTGACGCTGGGATGGCTCGGCGTGACCTTGGCGGAGACTGGTCAGACAGCCGAGGCACGTAACATCCTAAAGCACCTTCACGAGATGGCAGGAGAAAGGTACGTTCCGCCATTCAGCATCGCTTTGATCCATCTTGGGCTCAGGGAAATAAACACCGCGTTCGAGTGGCTCAACCGAGCGGTCGATGAGTGCGATCAGTTAATGATGCCGATCAAGAGTTACGGTTTCTTTGACCCCATCCGCGATGATCCCCGGTTCAAGAACTTGATGCGCAAAATGCGCCTTGAGACTTAGCAACTTGTGGACACGCACCCGTTTTTCTCCTTCTTGGTGGGTGTCCACCCTCTTCGTGCAGAACGTTACAAAAAAACCTGGACACCCAGAGCGCCGGGATAAACCGGCATGAAGTGGAGAATGAAAGAGTCTTACAGGAAAGGAGTAGCAAACCATCCTGACCTCGAGTCTTGCGCAGACCCATCGTGAGGTGGGCGCGAAGCGTAGACAGAGGCACTGGTGGGCAAGGTATTGAGTTGCGAAAACAATGGATAGGTGGGATAAGCTGCCCCATCCGCGGCGAGGCTTGTGGATCCGACCGCCATCGTACGCCGTGAGCGCCCTCCCTTGGGTTCTGATAAGGAGCAATGTTAACTTCCGGGGCAAAGTCCCCCGAAATCTCGTCGTGGCGGCGATTATAACCCATAACGGCAGAAGGGCATGCCGAATTTGGACGCAGCTTCAGTATTGCCGAACGACGCCGGCCAGTGGCCGGACCCAAGTGCCTGAGGCGACCTTCGTCTCCGTGCTTGCAAGACAACCGGCTTGCCCGGGCCAAAGTGTGCCTGAAATCGACGCCGGCGCGAAATGAGGGAGCGGAGCGGGATGTTCCCGTACACCATGAATAGAACTCTTTCCTGGCGGCCCAGGCGAGTTCTTTCAACCCAGATTCTTCGGGCCTCCCGGATTGCGCCGTCTAGCCTCGATTTCCACGGTACTGGAAATGACTAACGCGTCCAGCCGCATTGCCCTGAAATCGGGCAGCCGGGCCGTTTTGAGCCTCGAATCGTTAGCGATATCGAATACTTATCTGTAACGATAGTGCATACCATAG
>JAIQGI010000126.1 GCA_020072565.1 Terriglobia bacterium | reverse complement strand
TCTTGTGGCCTCGGGGCTTGCTGACACATCAACCCCGATGCCATGGTTTGGAAACAAGGAACTGGTCATCAGTTTCGCTTGATTGCCTCAGTGGCCCAAGCGTTAGTCATTTCCAGTACCGTGGAAATCGAGGCTAGGCCTCAATCAACTCACCCTCAAGCAGGAAGATCCCGATGACTTCTGCTTCGGCATCACCGGAGTGCAGATTTCACACGGCTTCCGGAGCGGGCATTCAGAGGGGGGAGGGCATGTGGCGAAATTAGTATGCGGCAAATCCGCCGCCGATCTCCTTGATTGACGCCAAGCAAGGCCGGCAACCTAGTGTAGTGCGTCAAACAGATCTTTACTTATGACAGCCATGAAATCGGCAGAAACCCTTGTCTTTCCAGCAAATCATATGTCAACGGACTTCTGACGCACTACACTAGTCCCTCCCCGCCCAAGCCTACCCGGTAGACAGTGCCGGCTCCCTCCCTTCTCTTGTCAAACACAATCCAATTTTGTTAAAATGTGCCGAAACTTCTTAGCCGCTTTTCTTGCATCGAACCGGCTGTCGATTTTGGAGGAGGGCTTCCTCATGATCGGCAAGACGCTGGGCCATTATCAGATCACAAGTCAAATCGCTAAAGGCGGAATGGTCGACCAGGAGCAGAAGTCTTCATGCTCGGCAAAAGCTTCAATCCTTACGAAATCACTGAACACCTCGACGCAGGAGCAAAGGGAGCGGTGTATAGGGCCAAGTACCCAGAAACTTGGCCGCGACGTGGCGATCAAAGTTCTGCCTGAAGAGTTTGCGCTGGATGCGGACCGGGTCGCCCGATTCCAGCGGGAGGCAAATGTTCTCGCTTCCCGGAACCGCCCTAATATCGCAGCCACACACGGGCTACTTATTTTCCCTATACTCCGGTTTGATTTCGATAATGTTCAATAAAGGGTTTGGCAAAGGAGGCACCTCATGAGAAACAGGATTGTCTTGCATATTGTTTTCACAATAGCCGCTCTCGGATTAATGTGCGGAAGTGTTAGTGCTAAGGGCATAGTGGATCAAGAGCAATGGAGGTATACTGGTTCGCACAGTCTGGCGATTGCTCCTCCTAACGGGTACATAATTTTTGATCAGGCTGTTACCGCAGGCGTGACAGGACTGTTGACGAATGTGGAGTTCTATGCGGATGTGACCTCGGACCGGGTATACTTTTTTGTAAACCAATCGGGGCGTCACAATGGGCCTGCGCTTGGGGCGACCTTCGTGACCAAGTTGGCCAAGGGATCCGGTTTATACAATACTGATGTATCGGCGGCAAAGATCTTTCTAAAGGCCGGAGACGTCTTTTCCATCGGCCTCATTGGAGGGGAGGGTGATACTCCAGCCGGATCTTTCAGAGCAGCCATAAATGCGAATCCCAAAGCCTACGCCGGAGCCCTATACTATCGTTATGGCGGCACGGGCTGGCTCGGTCTGGGTTACGACGACGACATGATGTTCCGCACATATGTCACCCCTTTGGATCAGGAGCAATGGACGGATAACGGTTCACACAATTTGGCGATTGCTCCGCCTAACGGGCACATAGTTTTTGATCAGTCTGTTACTGCAGGCGTGACGGGACTGTTGACGAATGTGGAGTTCTATGCGGATGTGACCTCGGATCGGGTATACTTTTTTGTAAACCAATCGGGGCGTAACAATGGGCCTGCTCTTGAGGCGACCTTTGTGACCAAGTTGGCCAAGGGATCCGGTGTATACAATGTTGATGTATCGGCGGCAAAGATCTATCTAAAGGACGGGGACGTCTTTTCCATCGGCCTCGTTGGAGGGGAGGGTGATACTTCGGCCGGGTCTTTCAGAGCAGCCATAGATGCGAATCCCAAAGCCTACGCCGGAGCCCTATACTATCGTTATGGCGGCACGGGCTGGCTGGGTCTGGGTTACAACGACGACATGATGTTCCGCACGTATGTCACGCCTCTGGAATTGGGTTGCTTCCCTCAGGTTGCCATAGGGGGTGGGATCACTACGACTCTCATCCTCCTGAATAACGGCGCCGAAACAACCACCGGAAGCCTCACGCTCACCGATCAGTTGGGTAATCCCTTATCGGCCAGCCTTACTGAGAGTGGTATGCAACTCCAGACCTTGGGCGCCGGCGAGGTACCGGTCTCAATAGCGCCTGGCGCAACACTCTTTCTAAAAGCCGATGCATTCAATCCTTCCGATCCTACCAAAGTTGGCTGGGCACACTTAGAATCCCACGGTGGCTCGCTCGGGGCTGTTGCTACTTACGAAATCACCGAAGGCGGGGCGCTGAAAACCACTGTCGGTGTTCTGGCCTCTCAGCCTGTTGGGGCCGCAACGATCCCGGTCAACAACGATGCTACTCGGGATCGTCGTACGGCCTTTGCCGTGGCGAATTATGGCGGTGAAGATATCAACATAAGAATAGTCGTTGTTGATAAGAATGGCACTGTCATCAATACGATTACAGCACCAGAGCTTAATCCCCTGGGTCCGCAGAAGCAGGTGGCAAGATACCTGGACGAGTATGATGGATCGAAGCGGAATTTTCAGGGATCGATGGTATTGATAGTTGAGGCTGGAAAACGATTCGTGGTTACGGCCTTGGTTCAAAATCAAGGATTATACACATCAATTCCTGTTATTCCTGGAAAGGCTTCGAATATCCCAGATTAGTCGAACGCGATCACCGGTTCCTCGTTGGTAAACGGCACGTTCGACGAACTCTTGAGCTATGCGAGAAATGCTTGCCTCGTCACAGTGTATGGAGGAAGCGTGGGGATGATTCCCGACATGTTGTTCGAAAGGGGTATTCATATGGTGTACTGTTCGCGCATTTCAGATCCCGACGCTTTCGAACGCGGCATGATTTATGATATGAATATGGAAGCCGTGATGGAGAGCACCCAGACTCAGCCGACAATTCAGCTTGCATAGAAGTTAGCATTACATGCGCTTGTTCTGATGATGAAGTGAAATCAGCTCTTTGCCATGAGGCTAAGCTCCTCGAGGACGTGAAGGATAGGCGAAATAAGCTGCCGATGTAGGGATCACGGACATCCCGGCGTCTCCGCCTACTTCCGATATGGAGCTCTTATGTCAACTTCCGAGGCAAAGTCCCCCGAAATCTCGTTGTGGCGGCCATTATAACCCATAACGGCAGAAGGGAATGCCGAATTTGGACGCAGCTTCAGTATTGCCGAGCTGTGCTGCCCGTGATAGTCTCATGGCAGCCCATACATGGGACCACCGAGCGCGAATCATCGACAACTGGCTCGCGCCAATCCGGCATGAACATGCCGCTGCGCGATATTCATCGTGGAACGAACAACCTCTGTATTCCATACATGGCAGGCTCCCCATGAAACAATCTGTGCATAACGCAGTGTTGCGCTTGGAATTCGCCACAGCCTTCTTCTTGGCAGTGATGGCGCTACCTCAAATCGGTATTGCCCAAGGCCAGCTTGAGGCGCACCTGCTCCCCAACAACACGTACGACACTTATGCGGGCAAAGACTATTTTGCCGTTATGGAGGGATCTGTCGACCTGATTGGTCTGCTCAAGAATGTGCAACGGAACCACTTGAGCAATTCAAATTTCGGTCGTGATTTCACCAGCGGCGCGAATTATTACGGAATTGACGATTTGCGCTATGCGCTCTGGGTGTTTCCGAATCATCCTATCGCGCTTGAATTGCTGGAGACGGTCGTCGGCAACGCGGGCGAGGCGGCGATGCGCAAGCCTCTCCGGCCCGCATCTTTCCGGCGCTCGACTTCCTGGCCGCCCTGTGCACCCACGTGCCGGATTCGGGACAGCAGCTGGTCAGGTATTACGGAGCTTTTTCCGATGCGCGCCCGCTTTCGTCTCGCGCTCCCGCAGCCGGACTACAGCCGCTGCGCCAGGACGATTCCGACAGCGGCGCCGAGTTCGCGCGCGGCCGCAGGCGCTCGTGGGCCCGGTTGATCAAGAAAGTGTACGAAGCGGACCCGCGGGTCTGCCCCCGCTGCTCCGGCGCCCTTAAGATCATCAGCCTGATCGGCGACGGCCCGGTGATTGAAAGGATCCTGCGCCACCTGAAGCTGTGGCACCGGCCCGAGCGTCCGCCGCCGCGCCCCGCCGGGCGAGCGATC
>JAIQGI010000125.1 GCA_020072565.1 Terriglobia bacterium | reverse complement strand
AGGACGTATATGCAATGACCACGGCCAATGGCTATACTGGTTGCCGGAACCGACGCCCAATGATCCTGCCAACGAATCAACCTGTGTCAGTGCAACTGCGGGAGATGCAATATGAAAACTGATCCTTTGAGTTGGACGTACTCGCCTGCCCCCGCTGCGGCGCCCAGATGAGAATAATTTCTGCCATCGATACTCCCGATGCTATCCAGAAGATTCTTGCCTGCCTTGGCCTCCCCACGAGGGCCCCGCCCATCGCCCCTGCGGCATCGGGTCCAGATTCGCTGCATGCATAGTAGCAGTTCGACCAATCCGCCCTGTTGCTAAAGGCGGAGGTGTGCCCGGGATGGCCAAGGTAACCTGCCAATCCGCCCTGCAATCAGGCGCCGTCGCACAAAAAGCCGGTTTTCGGAAGCAGATTCGGCAGTACAATGCCTGCCTGGGAGGGGAAAAAGCCCCTCGGTTGACATAACTCGTATTTATCGGAAGCTGGACGAAGCCGATCGTGAGATGGCAATCAAGCGAAAGGCAGCCAATTCCACCTATCCTTTCGCGTTGCCCGCTCGCGCGGGTCGGAGTTGGAGAACCTTGAGGAATTAGAGCATTGGGAGAATCGCAAAGTCAAGGACTTTCATCGCTACCTCTTCGTTCCCTTGAAGTCTCAGATAATCCAAGCTACGAACCTGTGGCAAGGACCTTTGCAAAGACCAAAGGAGCACGATTCCTCACAGACTATTCTGACTATTCAGATCCTTATGACACGCCTCATGCAGTCTAGGATCAAGAATTGGCGGCGCACTTGGGTGAAATGAACCCGGGTTCGGAGCTTGAGTGGGGTGCGGCTCTTTTGGATTTGCCGAAAAACTATTGATATTCCACGATTTGACGCAAATGCAGGAGTACACAAGGTGCCATTTTGGGCGACATATGCCTTGCTCGGATTCACATGCCCTATTGGTTCCCGAAGCATTCCGAAAATGCCCCGTTACGCGAGACCGCCATCTTTAAGGCTTTCGGAGCTTTCGATATGTCTATGAAAACCGCCGTTTTGCACTCCTGGATAACCTCTGAATTGGGTTTTTACCCACTGAAAACATGAGACATACAAGTGAAAATCTAAAAGAGCCACACCCGCTTGAGTGAAGGGGATACCCTATTAACGAATCTAGCAACCGTCCCTACGGCCCCCTACCTATGCCCTATTTTCATAGCTCGCGAAGCGCAACCAGGAGCTCCATTCTCATGGCCTTTCCGATAGGAATAGCGATAGCAGATGCAGTTATGAAAAGCAGAAATAGACATGCGCCTATGTAAGTAACCAGATCTGTCTGGCCAATTTCAAAAAGCATGTTTGCTAAAATCTTCGTCAGCGCCAACGCCGCAATCCAGCCAGTCCCGATGCCTACAACCACATATCGCATGCCACGACTAAGATATTCCCACATAATGTCGCAATTCCTCGCCCCCAAGGCCAAACGCACGGCAATTTCGTGCCGCTGCTGGCTCACGAGAAAGGACATGACGCCATATATGCCTATCGATGCAAGAAGTATGGCCATAATCGCAAAACCGGTCAGAATTGATGTATAAAACCGTGGCTGGGCTAGCGAATCGTATATAACCTCCTCCATTGTCCTCACCTCAGTAAGCGGTTGATCGGTCTCCATACTCCGTATGGTTCTCCTGATATCCGCTACCAGATTCAACGGATTCGAATCAGCGCGCACAGCCAGCGCACTCTGAGGTGCACCGAGGTACTGCAAATAATCCATGTACAGCTCGGGTTGGGTAGGTAAGGCCAGACTCCTATGTTTGACATCCTTGACGACGCCAACGACCGGCAGTCCCTTTCCCCACTTGATAATCTTACCGATAGGATTCTCGCCGGGCCACATCTTGCCAGCGAGCGCCTCATTAACGATGGCAACACGCTGGCTGTCAGCTGTGTCCGACTCTCTAAACGGACGGCCCTTAACAATTGGAATCCTCATCACATCGAAATATTCTGGACTGACCGACCTAAACGCAGCCGAAAATACTTCCCGGTCCGCAGTCGACCTTATCTGGAAGAGCGCATCTCCACCAGCAAGCGGCAGAACGGTCGAAAGTCCCGCTGCTCTGACACCGGGAATCGCTTGCACGCGACGCAAAATCTGCAAATAGTACATAGCCTGCTGCTTTTCATCGGATATACGATACTCGGGGAGCGGAAGCTTGAGCGTCAGGAGATTTTCAGCGTTGAATCCCGGGTCCACCGTCATCAAATTATAAATACTCCGCAGCATTAATCCGGCGCCCGTCATCAGCAGTAAGGACAGCGCCGTTTCTGCGATGATAATGCAGCCCCTGATGTGCCGTGAGCGCTTGCCGCCATACACATTCCGCGCTGTTTCCTTCAGGATCTCATTAAAATCCTGCTTTGACGCATGCAGGGACGGTAGCAGTCCAATTGCAACCGTGCATATGAAGGACAGCGCAATCGTCACGCAGAGCACTCGCCAGTCGATGCTTGTCTGTTCTAATCGCGGCACGCCAGACATCCCCCCAAATGTCGTAACCAACCATTGGATCTCCACACTGCCCAATGCCAGACCGAGAAATGCTGCCGACAGCATGATAATCAGGATTTCTATAAGGCACTGCCGAATGATCCTGGACCTGCTAGCGCCCAAGGCTGCCCGCAGGGCGATCTCCCGGGACCGCTCGGCGTTGCCGACAAATATGAGATTGACCGCATTCAAGCACGCAATCAGTAAAACACAACCGACCGCACCCAGCAGCAAAAAGAGCTTAGATCGAACCTCTCCGACGGTGCTCTCACCTATCGTTCGTATCGCCACGCTCCAACCGGCATGTTCATTGGGATATTGTCGTATGATCGCTTCTGACATGCGCCGCGCTTCAGCTTCCACGCTCTGCGCGGAAATCCCAATGTTGGCGCGTGCGTATACCTTGAACAATCTCCAATCGCGATGACTGAGTTGTTCGCTGGAGAATTGCAGAGGAATCCAGAACTCGCTTTTCCGGTCAGTAAATTGAAACTCAGCCGGCATGATCCCGACGACCGTAAATTCCTTCCCGTTCAATAAAATAGACCTTCCAAGCAAAAATGGGTCGGCCTGGAAGCAGCGCTGCCAGAGTCTCTTCCCGATAATCACGGCCCTCGAAGGGGCCGTGAAGTCCGTTTCCACGAACCACCGACCCGCAAAGGGCGCCGTTCCTAGAAGGGGCAAACAGTCGACCGTAACGGATCCACCTGCCACCTGTTCAGCCTCATTCCTGCCTTCCACTATCATCGTGCAAGATTCAACTGCGGCCATCTTTGCAAACACCCGAGTTTGAGTCTGCCAACTTATGAAGTCGCCGGCAGAAAAAGACCTCAAGCCTTTCGCCGTCTTACCGGATATCTCATAGATCATTTCCGGCGTACTGTAGACAAACGGCCGTAGAAGCACAGCATTCACCACGCTAAAGACTGCGGAACTACCGCTACTCCCGAGAGCCAAAACGGCTATAGTGAGAACAGTTATCCTTCGGTGCCTCACTAGCATCCTTAACGCATAACGGAAATCGCACAACACTGATACCATTCCCAAGAACCCTCACATGTACGTCGCCGGCGCGCGGCGCTCATTTGAGGCAGGTTGCGGGCGGCCGCAAGCGACTCTCCCCACAATAAACCCTGAGCGTCAGGCCGGACTGCGTCACGCATCACGCACTGGCCGTGAAACTAAAGACTGTAGCGCTCCGCCAGCAGTCTATTATATGATGGCCAATCCATCTGAGGCATTAAAATACGATTCGTCTTTACAATTCATCCCAACTCCATCAAGGTCCGTAACGCGGGTGCACTCATGCACCTTGCACGACGTTCCCGACATATCCGTACAGAAACCTGTCATTCTTCTTGATAAACTGCGCCGAACACAAATCACGATAATACCGACAACTAGAGAATAACTCCTTGTGCTTACCCTGAGCTACAATCTTTCCGCAATCCATAACGACAATCAGGTCAGCCGTAATGGCGGTCGCCAATCTGTGAGCAATAATGATGACCGTTTTGCTTACTTTCAGCCCCCTGATCGCGTCCCCAATGTGTCGATCGCTCTCCGCATCGATTTCCGAACTTGCCTCATCGAAGATCAGGATCTGCGAGCGTCTCAGCATTGCGCGCGCAATCCCCAACCTCTGTCGTTCCCCACCGGACAACTTGTATCCCCGCTGCCCCACATTGGCACATTTTTGGGACACCTCTGGTATGAGCACATTTTTGGGACACCTCTGGTATGCGGAGCAGATTAGCAGCCTCCGGATCAGGAGAAGTAGGGGGCGGCGGTCGATGCTGCTGCAATTGGCGGGGGTCTCGTCGGCACGCCCAGGCAATCAAGAATCCTATGGATGGCTTCGGGCGGATTGATCGCTGCAAGGATGCGCATGCGGCCGCCGCAACGGGGACATTTTAAAACGTCAATCTCAAAAACTCTTTTTAAAAGCTGAGCCCAGGAGTAATTCCGGGGCCGGTTATCCCCTTTATTTTTAGCATTTGCCGGATCGGCTAGGGCGGGGCAGTCACGGTGCGCGGTCCCATGACAGGCCGGCGGTTCGGGAACGACCAGCGGCCTCCAGGCGGCCGAGGGAGCAAGGATTCCATGATACCTGACCAGATTGAAGCGGGGCGGAGGCACAAGCGCAGCAAGCTTTTCGACCAGTTCGCCGGGCTCGAAGATCACATGCGAGGTCCCATCTCGCCAGCGGCGTTTGAGGCGATAGAGCAGTCTTCCATCGGGCATAAGCGACAGCCGCTCCGTGGCCAGCGGCGGGCGGCCCGCGTAGCTCGCCAGACGCTCAAGCCGAACGCGGTCATGAGCCGCGATCCGGACGCCAGCGTGAATGCTGTAGCCGGCAACCGACGCACAGCATGAGCCGGAGTCCATGGTTTGGCTTTCCACATCGACCTCGTCGCCAACCTTCGTAACACGCCGGCCGGCGCGCGGGCCGGTTGCCACTCGTCCCGAAATCGATGCGCCATACAGCTCAGCCAGCAGCGGCTCCTCCCGCCCGAGCGTGTCCGCTTCCTCCGGAGCGGCCTCCGGCCCCAAGCCCTTGCGCTCGAGAAGCCTGGCGACGCTGCGGTGAACGCGATCGGCAACGCGCGCCACTTCGGCGTCGCTCGGCGGCGCCACGTCCCGGAAAACCACTTCTCCTTTTTCGTTGACGATGTAGATGCCATCCAACACGAGGCTATGGATATGCGGATTGAGCCGGAGGGCATCTCCGAAGCGCTGGACAAAGCTCACGGCGCCGCACCGCGCGCGGCGGTCCGAAGCAGGAATGCCGGCGCGGCGGCGAATCGAGGCAAACACGGCACGCACGAAGATCCGCAGAACCTCTCCCAGCAGAGACGAATCGTAGGCAAGGCGGTAGCGCAAGGCAAAAGGAAGCGACAGCACCCATTGACGGACAGGGACCTCGGGAAAGACTTGATCGACGAGATGGGCGGCGGTATCCGCCATGCGCCGCCCGCAACAGCACGGACAAAATCCGCGACATTTACAGGAAAACGGGACAAGTCTGTCGAGGCGGCAGGCGTCGCAGTGAATGCGCAAAAAGCCCCGGGCCATGACTCCACAATCAAGGAAGGATCGCAGCTCCCTTTCCACAAACCGGGGCACATGCCGGTCCCGCAGCCGCTGCCTGTCGAGGAAATTCTCCAGCTCTGCGGCAAGAACGCGATAGAGAACGCTCCCCGCAGGATTACGGGGGCGGTATTCGGCCGGAGTTTCACACACTGTGAAATCCGGCCACTCGGTCTTGAAGACAGCGCTTGCCGGCTGATGGATCTCCCATGGCCGGGGCGCTGCATGAAAATCGGACATCACGGCCGACAGCCCTCCTCACGCGGCCTGCAGGGCCGCACCTTTTCTAACTGCCAGCCGGCGGTTTTGACCCAAAGATCTCGCTGCACATGAGATTTTGGAGCCGTGAAGGGACTGGTCAAGATGCCGACCAGAAGGCTCGCCCCTTGAAAACCACGCGCGGAGTGGTCTGGTGAAACTCGAGGCGCGTCACGCGGGCGGGGAGGTCAGGAGGCAGCAGGGAATCCAGGATGGCGATTCGCTTCCGAAGACCGCAAGAGTAAGATGAATCCGGGAATTTCCAAAATGGCTGGGTAACCGACCATCGTATACAGATAGGCATTCCCCACCAGGACACCGACCAACACCAACGAAATGACGGTCGAACTCAACAAGCGTTCCAACCGCTCCATGAGAATGGGATTTTCAGGCATAATGATTCCCTTGGGTACGGGCGGCATTGTAGCACGGCTTGAGGATAATGACCGGAGCAGATCAGTGTCAGCCCGGTTGCGTTCCCAACGGATCGCCACCGGGTTTTGATAATGGTTTCCGGGCAGGTCGAACGTGCGACCATCTTCATCCAGCGGTTATGTACGACAAGGCTACAATTCGCTCTTTGACAGCGATTTCTCCTGCAAATATACGAAGCGGATGCCTGATCGGCGACGGCCTAGTCATTGAAAAGATCCTGCGGCACCTGAAGCTGTGGGACCGGCCCGAACGTCCGCCTCCGCGCCCCGCCGGGCGATCGATCCAATATGATGAGGAGATCGCCGGGTTTGACGAGGCCGGACGCGGCCGGCTGAGGCGGTCCCGGGCTCCTGTGCTTTCAAGACGGCCGCCCTTGCCTTGGCGGAAGTGTGCCCGAAATCGGCGCAGGCGCGGTGATGGGGAGCGGGTCGGGACGTCCCGACCCGCTCCCCATCCTCGTCTTCCCCCCTGCGAGCCCCCTTTCACGGACGCGGCAGCTGCTTCCCATCCGGAATCGGGGATATTTCGGAGATGTTTCCAGGCCAGGTGTACCATCCTCACCCACCCCCTCCAAAACAATTCCCTATCATTAAACCACTGCACGGATACGACTACCGCGCTACTGACTTTTCAGTTCTAGAACATAAAATCCTATTTTGGCGGTGTAGATGTAATGTCCATCATAGATAATTCCGTGCACTCCTCCTCTTATCGTCCATTTCGCCAGTTCGATCGGTTCACCAGGTTTGGTTAGATCAAAAACTGTCACACCATCAACTCCAGCAAACAGCAAGTTCTTTGATATATATCCTTCCAGAACTTCCTGGTGACCAAGAGCGCTCATAACAAGCCGTGGAGCTTTTGGGTCCTTAATATCAAATGTTTTGATCCCATTGAAAGAGCCAAGACAAAGTTGCTCATCGACAAGATGAACACTCGAGGCTCCTTTTGTATCGGGAACGGTGGCCACTAGACGTGGCAATGTGGGATCAGAAATTTCAACTATCTCTAGTCCATCTCTCATATCCGCGACATAGGCTATTTGATCTCTGATGCTGATTTCCCAGTATTGTCCTCCATTACTCCATTGGCCAATCTTCTTTGGGTTACCGGGATCTTTGATATCAATGACCTTGAGACCTTCTAGTCTATCGCATAGATAAGCATAAGGGCCTGACTTTGCAAAGCCGTAAATCTCTCCCTGGTCGCGATATCTTCCAAGTAGCTTCGGCTGCTTTGCATCTGATATATCAACAATGATGAAACCGTTCGTCCCTCCGCTCAAATAGGCAACTCCATCGATTACTCCTACATCCCTTATGAAGCCCAGTTCGAGTTCCGCTACTTTTGCCGGACTTTCCCGCTTGCTTATGTCAAGAACTAGCAATCCATCGTTTGTACCTAGATACGCATAGTTGTCTTTGATATCGAACCCGTACGCCATGTCAATACGGTATCTTCCAACTACAGATAATCTTCCATCTCCGCCAATTGTTGGATCAATACAGCTCGAGTTAGTAACCGTAAGCAATACCAACAGCGTGAGATTGATTCCTGTTCTTTTCATTTTGACTCCTTGTGCCCTCTACGAAAATCTTGCCGATTTTGCGATGGAAATCGGTGGACTAATTCGCCTCCTCCTGAGTTTGAGAATGTTGTGCGCCGCGAGCGCACGCGTGATTGCCCGGCGATCGACGACTGCCCGCATGGCAGGCCCGGGATCGATGCCGGGCAGACAACCGAGCTCCTTGCGCGCATCTGCTCGCAACTGCTCAACGGAAACCTGGAACCTCTCCCTCTCTTGCAGGGAAAGCAACAACCGGATGTGCCACCGTTCGTTCGGCGTTGGTGTGTGAAAGCCTCCGGGCCGGGAGGTCTCGTTGGCCATGAGGCGTGCGGCTTCGACATCATCGCAGGTCCACCCCCCGGCGCGATCGTGGCGCACCGACTCGTGATGCGCCCGGACTTTCAGGGATCCCATCCCCGCTTCGCATGCCCCATTATAGGACGGAAGCCGCGGCGGCGACAGCAGATGATGCACGTCGCGCGCCTCCAAAAAGCTTTCGACATCAACGGCGGTGAACGCGCCGCCGTTATCCGACTTCAAAACCAGGGGCGCACCGTGCTCGCGGAAAAGCGACTGCAACGCAGTTATGGTCGTTTCCGCCGTTGCTGCCTCTGCCGGCAGCGCCAGCAGCTGCGACCCGCTCGCCAGATCGCGCACCACCAGAATCGGCCGGTAGATGCCATCTACCGGCCAGGGAGGTTCCGTTGCCAGCGCAGCGCATGAACCAGCACTCGGTTCTTTTTCAAGTGTGCCTTTCTCGTATAGCTTCTCAGTTTGGCGGGTACTTCCAATGGTCGATTGGCACGTTCCACCTCTTATGCGGCAACCATTCGCATTTCTTCCCTTATCCATTCCCGGACTGCCTTCACATCGAGTTTGACAATCGTGTGGGCCCGCTTTGCGAGTGCCTCATATCGTGCCTGGCCTACTTGCATCAGCTTCCAGAGCTTGTGCGCAGTGGGGTGATGGTCCAGATACCAATGGCACCGGCAACAGAGGGCGGAGCAGTTGTCGAGGTGATAACGGGTCGCCCTGTTTCTCCTGCTATGGAAATGGCTGCAATGGAGGTCATCGCGCCTCATGCTGAAGTCGCCGCTGCAGCGTGCGCATATCCAGTTCGCCTGGGTCCGAACCGGGAGCGAAAACTCCCGATCCAGCCTGTCCAATCCCATCGACATCCAGCTCCCCCTACTGCTTCATGGGCATCAGCACGTATCGGTACTCAAACTCAGATTTGCCCGCCGGCCTCAGTTCCGCCTGGGTTTCGCCATCCTTCAGCGCAACCGTCACGTTCGTCGACTCACAGGCGCCCAGGAAGTCGAGGATGTATTTCGGGTTGAATCCGATCTCGAGCGGATCTCCCTCGTATTCCAGAGGAAGAACCTCGCAGGCTTCCCCGATCCCGACTGAACTTGCTGTAACCTTTAGGGTTCCGGCATCGACTACGAGCTTAATGCACCGAATACGGTCGTCGGTCATGATGCCGGCCCGCTTCACCGCCTTCGCAACGTCTGCCACGGGAACCGTGATCAGCTTGTCGTTGGCCTTGGGCAGCACCATTGCGTAGTTCGGGAATCTTGCGGTGAGGGTCCGACTGATGAGCTGCTTGCCCTCCACCGCGAAGAACAGCTTGTTCTCGCTTGTCCCGAATCCAACGACTGGGTCGCCATCGCCGATCAGCCCCTGAAGTTCCACGAGCGCCTTATACGGAATCAAGGCGTTGATCTCTGATTCAACTTGGGTGAGGTCGGCGCTCTTGGTCACGATTGCCAGCCGATGACCGTCAGTCGACACTATTCGCATCTGGGTCGGCGTTAGAGCCAGCAGCGCCCCCGACAGTGAATAGCCGAGTCTTCTCTGGGGATAGCAAACATCGTGCGCTGAATCATCGCCCAGAGCACCGCCCCGGGAAGCGCGACTACCATGTCGCTCGGGAACGGTGGGATCTGCGGAAAGCTCTCGACAGACAAGCCGGGCATCTTGTATTCCGACTTCCCGGCTTTCAGTTGGACAAAATCGTTTTTGAGGAGCTTGATTCGGATCTCGGCATCTTCGGGTTGAAGTCGCACAATGTCGAACAGGCGCTTCGCGGGGACGGTTGCCGCGCCTTCGTCCTCTGCCTGAACCTCGCAACCTGCCTGGGTCGAAACATCGAGGTCCGTGCCGGCAATTGTGAGTCTTTGGCCCTCAACACGAAACAAAACGTTCGCCAGGATCGGGATTGTGCTCCTTTGCACGGCCACGCCCTTTGCCAAGTCCAAGGGTTTAAGATCTCGTTTCTCGAAACGATGAAGTCCATGCTATCCCTCTTCACATCCGGTGATTTTGTTCCAGGATTCCCGGCGATAGGCCCTGGCTGATAGGTTCGCGCCGTTCTGTTACTGGGCCGTCTACCTGTTCGCCGCGCCGCATTGCACGTGGACTAATTCAGGTCGGGCCTCCTGCTTCCGATTGGGGTGGTGAAGGGCCGACTAGAGGGACGAGCCACGCGAGAAACAGGCGTGGCTGTTTCCATCGGCTTTGGCAGTTGCCGCATCACAATTCCGATCCCATTGAGTATCACCAATACAACGCACAGAATCCCGCTTCCCAGGGACCAACTCTTCGCGCCTACCGAAATCAGCACGCAGCCGGCAATCAACATCAAAAGATTTACGATCACGCTCACACTCCTTGTGACTTCGCCCTTGGCAGCCAGCAGCACCCAAGGCAGTCGCCAGCTAGCGGCAGGACTGTGCTTGCGTGCCGGAGCGCCCCGCCGGGCCCTGTCCGGGCCGGTTACTCGCTGTCGATGAAGTCGGCGAGTTGCGCCAGAACGTGGAACGTCTCGCTTCCAATGCGCGCCGGGTTTCGGCAGAGGCTCCTGCTTCAGCATCCGCTCATCCAGCCGACCCGCAACCACGGCGCGCGGACGATTCCGACAGCGGCGAGGAGTTCGCGCGCGGCCGCAGGCGCTCGTGGGCGCGGTTGATTAAGAAAGTGTACGAAGCGGATCCCCTGGTTTGTCCCCGCTGCTGCGGACCGCTTAAGATTATCAGCCTGATCGGCGACGGCCTAGTCATTGAAAAGATCCTGCGGCACCTGAAGCTGTGGGACCGGCCCGAACGTCCGCCTCCGCGCC
>JAIQGI010000124.1 GCA_020072565.1 Terriglobia bacterium | reverse complement strand
ATTCAATACCCATAGGCGTCCGCCGCAAGCAACAGCGGCTTCCTTCAAGTGACCTTATCGGAAATGCCCCGGCAAGTTCTGGTTCCTTTGTTATCGCGGATTTCTGCGCCGTGGCATTTCCGATGAAGGCTTACCACTACACAGCCATGTGACCGAAGGCGATTGCCACTTACTGTAACATTCCATATCGCGACTTCGCAAGAATTGTCACAGGCACGCTTCTAGCGCGGTTGCTTCGCTCAGACTTTCTTGCATACCGGCTCCCTTTGCGGTTCTGACCAACGTTCGTTGCCACGATCCGCATGATGCCGTGGGAGGAACAAAGAGTGTCGAACTCAAGATCCTGCCGTGCTCAGAACGAACAATGGCGCTTGCACCGCCCATACAAGTCTGATCTAACGCAGTAGCAGTGAACCGTTGCGAATTACCGTTCCATCCTTCATCACGAACGTGACTCGCTGGAGAGTCGTTATATCTTCGAGCGGATTGTCGGAGACGGCCACGATGTCAGCCAGCATGCCGGGCTTCAGACTCCCGATCTGATTGGATTGATCCAGCAATTCTGCGGCCACCGACGTCCCCGCTTTTATCGCGTCCATCGGCGAGAACCCGCCCTTTCTGACAAGGAATTCGAAATCCATCGCCTGATTGACTTCCCAGGGCATCGACCCAGCGTCGGTCCCCAAAACGACCTTCACTCCCATAGCCCGTGCCCGGTTCAACGCTTGGTACTCCAGTTCCAGCGTCCTGCGTAAGGGGGAAGCTTCGCTTCTGGCATTGTAGTATTCGTAGACCGACAGGGTAGGGCACCAATATGCGCCTTGGTTTTTTGCCTGGGTTAAAAGCTCTTCCGTGAAGCCATCTCCATGTTCGATGCTGTCGGCCCCGGCATCCAGAGCGGACTTTATTGCTTCATGACCTACGGCATGGACCGCCGTCTTACGCCCCAAGCGGTGAGCTTCGCGGACCATGACCGCCATCTCATCCTGAGTGAAATTAGGTAGGGCCGAGATTTTGCCGTCTTGGGTGACGCGGTAAGGCTGCCAATCCGCGTAAATCTTGATCCAGTCGGCCCCATTTGCCACCTGCTCCCGCACGGCTCTTAGACACTCTTCGACACCAGTAACCATTTGCACACCCTTCGGCAGGGCAAGTTCCCAGGAATAGTCGTCGGGCATATATCGCCCCGGGGTGTTCAAGCCCCGCGTCGAGACCCAAAGCCGCGGTTCGGGAACTATACCCCGGTCGATGGCTTTTTTCAGATCGACATCGGCATACATCGCGCCTTCGCTCTCGACGTCCCGCATAGCGGTAAATCCGCGCAACAGGGCTTTCCATGCTGAGGACGCCGCACAAAGAGTCCTGAACGGGATGGAGTTTTTGTATAGTTCCGCCCCGTAATCGTCGCTGCCCGTCGCCATTATATGGGTATGCGCGTCGATAAAGCCCGGCAGAACGGTGTTGGCACCAAGATCGATCACTGCGGCTTGTGCGGGCACGGGAATTTCTTTGCCGATCTTTACGATCTTGTTCTTCTCCACCAGAATGGTAACCCCCTCGAATGCTCTGTCGCTGTATCCATCAATCATGCGCCCTGCGCGAATGGCAACGGTTTGGCAAAGTGCCGTAGTAAAGAACACGCCGACAGCAAGCGTAAGCAGAATCGCGAATCTCATGGGCTTCATAGCGACACTCCTTGGAATGGCACGCATGTAATGAAGCTGCCCCAAACATGTGGCCTATCTATCGGATCTTAGTGCGAGATGCTCTTGCCAATCATGGAGCATGTCTCCGTTGGCTATGCGGGCACTGCAATCAAACGTTGTTGTGATTATAAGCCGCTTTATGCGTCTTTTGATATCTGAATCTGCAGTGCTTATGTGAATATCGGGCACTCGAAAAATGGCAAGCTCCCCAGAAAACGGGCATGTGGGAAGTTGACCGGTGACCAGCCACTCGGACGAGATACCGACAACTCAAGCAAGTGACTATGGGTTTTGTGGCATAACCGGCTCTATAGTTACCGGCTCAGATGCTTTTTCGTCTAGCGCACATGAACGACGCGCGTCCAGGCCCACCGGTCGCCCACGCGAGCCCGCTCCGGCGAGCGCAGGATCAGCAGCACGCCCAGAATGTTAAAGGCAGGCAGGCTGTCCACCGCCCGCAGCACGTTGCGGAGCACAGCCCTCTTGATCCCGGGCCTGCCCCCACCCACCGCGATCACCCGCAGGCCGAGCACCCATTTGCCCACCGTCTGGCCAAACAAGCCTTCCAGCAGCACGTAGTACAAAATTATCACGATGAAAAACACGATGCAGATCGGATCGGAGATGAACAGCCCGGAGCTCCAGCGGTGATCGGTCGGGGCCATCAGCCACACGCCCTTCACCAGGCGCGTGATCGGGAAGAAGAACGCGCAGAATACCAGCAGATCAACGAACAGGGCGGCAAATCGCGCCGCCAATCCGGCATAACGGACGTTATCAAGGTTCATGTTTTCGTCACTTGATGCGTCATACACTCCACAGGACGCAGCCTGTAGACACACAGCCTATCACAGTACGGAACTATATTCATCGGAGACCGGGGACAGCCCACCAATAGCAAAAGGTAGGGCGCAGTGCTGAAGAGGGGGCTCGGGTCAGCCAATCGGCGGCGTAGATCCTCAGCAAGCGGTCCCTCGCTCATTCCTTCACTTTCATAAAACACTCCGGGAGCCGAAGCGCGCGTGACAGAAAGATCCTCGATCCCGATCTGGGTTAACGCTTTTGCACCGCGCTCGATGCTTGTTCCTTTCGATTGATCGGGTCAAGATATGTGCCAGCGCCCGCTGGCCCGGTATACCAGTTGGAACCATAGATACATTGATGCTCGTTTCTTGGAGGTCTAATTCAAGTCACTTCTCCGGTTTACCGACTTATGAGGCAAGTGGCCCGAAGCAATAGCGGCAAAACCTCAAACATCGGGACTTATGGAAAAGGATGAGAGAAGAGGGCGTTGCGAGCCTGGAATTTTTGCAGACTTACTCTGTCCGGCGCACGTGTCAGGGACGCCAGCTCAGGAAAATACCTGTTCGTCCATGTTGCGATTCGCTGATATAGGTTGCCCCTTGGTGAATTCAGAGTGAATTCAGCCTTCTTCTGGCATCGGCAATTAGTGAGTCGTCTTTATCAGCTTTCGACTTGAGGTCGAGGAATTTTTGATAGGATCTCCTGGCGGCGTTCTTGCCCCCTTGGCCTTCTTGCGCGCGACCGAGATAGTAATAAAACTCATCCAGATATCGATAACTCGGGAGATCATTCAGGAAAATGGACGTCGTCTCGCCCATCCGCTTTTCGCATTTCTCGAATTCCGAACAGGCTTCTGGAAAGGCTCCTGCCTCAAGATAGGTGCGTCCCAGAGAAAATCGTCCCAGCCAGGTATCCACCGTGACCTGCGCGTCCTGAAAGGACTTCAGGGCCTGGATTGGAATTCCTCTCTTAAGAGCCATACTGCCTTCAATCAGTTTGCCATAAGCCTGATGAATATCCTGAATGCTTTTGTCCAGGGTCTGCGCGATAACTTGGGCCTTATCCCCGGCGCCCGCTTCGACATAGACCTGGGCGGCGGCGAATAAGATCTCTTCTCTGCGATTCGCCTTGATTGCCTGGTCCGCTGCTTTTTCGGCCGCAACTTTCTTGCCCTGGCGCAGACGGGTCTGCGCGACCATGATGGATTTGTCAGCAGCTCGGTAATTGAAATTCTTTGCAAGGTCAGCGGCGATACCCTTCTCGAGGATTGTCAGGGCATCGTTCAGCCGGCCTTCATATATGGCGAGGTCGGCCAGCCCGGAGGCAGACAGGGATGCGCCTAGGGGACCTAAGACCTCAAGCTGCCGATAGATTTTCATGGCCTCGTCAGACCGGTTTCTCGCCAACTCCGTGAGGGCAAGAACCACAAATGCCTTGGCGTACGAGGGATCGATTTGGAGCGTCTTGCGCGCCTCCTTAGTGGCGCTGTCAAGGTTGCCGGAGGCAAGCGCATACCAGCTTTGGTTATAGCGATAATCGAGATTTTCGGGATCGATCTCGATAGCACGCAGGCCTTCCTGGAAAGCATCCTCCATTTTGTAGGCCATGAAATATGCCAAAGCCAGATTGGTGTGCCCTGCCATATCTTTCGGATGTTCCTTTACCAGGGCGGCATATTCCTCGGTTGCCAGCTTGTAGTTTTGCTTGAAGAGATAGTACCCTCCGCGAGTCCTGTGTTTTTCCCGGTCCGTCATCTGCTCGATCCGGTTCAGGGCATCCTTGTAGAATCTTTCAGCCAACGGGATTTCCCCTTGGGCATAGTAGGTGGCGGCTAAACCTGCATACGCGCGGCCGAAATCGGGGTCGTGTTTAAGTGCCGCCAGATAGGCCTCAATGGCTTCCTTTTCCTTGCCTAGCCTCGATTTCCACGGTACTGGAAATGACTAACGCGTCCAGCCGCATTGCCCTGAAATCGGGCAGCCGGGCCGTTTTGAGCCTCGAATCGTTAGCGATATCGAATACTTATCTGTAACGATAGTGCATACC
>JAIQGI010000123.1 GCA_020072565.1 Terriglobia bacterium | reverse complement strand
ACTCACAGTCCACACCGCGAGTGACGCAAAATTACATTCTGCAATCTGACATGTTCGACTGACTGGCGGATCGCTGCATAAGGCAGCTCCAGGGCGACAATATGCCTTCAAACCGCAATTCTCGGACGGACTCCTAGGTTCAGAAGGTTCGGACTGCTTCTGCCTGTTCATCACGGATCCTCTGTCCGGCCGGGGCCCAGAGCCCTCAGCCAATCTTCCTCATGAGGCATTCGATCGCCTGAACGGCCAATCCGGATTTGACGTGGCGCGGAGTGAAGTGGAGTACGCGCCACCCTGCCATCACCGCGGCATTGCGTTTCTCGGCGTCACGTTCGAAGCCGCTGCCCCGAACGTGACGGCCGCGGTTGTAGATGCCGCCATCGATTTCTACGGCGACCTTGTGGCGCGGCCAGGCGAAGTCGAACCTCCACCGGCGCCGCGGATGGAACCGGAATTCCCTCGCCGGCGCCGGCAGCCCGGAAAGCTTGAAGTGCTGCCCGAGCAGTTCCTCAAGATCGCTCATACATCGCTCTATAGGGGTCAGAAGGCAAGTTCTTCACCAGCTATTTCGCCATCGCCAGTGGTACCGCCGAAAAAACGGGCGGCACTGCGCGATAAGTTTGGGTCCGACCGCTTTCCGATCCAGACCACCTTCACGCTGTGCTTGCCGTTGTACTCCTCGTCCTTGGTGCCGAAGGAGACCTCGCGGCCTTCGATGTCGAGTCCGAGCTGGTACTCGATGTAGCCCGAATCCTTGAGAAGGTCCGGATCCACCCCGAGCACCTCGAAGTACTTGCGGGCACGGTCGCGGTTTTTCTGCGTCCGCCAGATCACGAACGACGTCGGCCCATCGGTACATTCGAGCATGACCTGGTAACCGAGAGTACCGGTCTGCGTTTCGTAGAGCTGGGATCCGGGTGCCACGACTCCGTTGTATTTGGTTTCGGCCTTGATACTCATGCGACCTCCAGTAGCTCAGCCTTGCGGCTGTCCTTGATTGCCTGCAGCTGCGTGAATAGTTCATCCCCGAGCCGAGTCTTTTTGCCACCCGTGAGGCTCCAGCCAGTCTGAAGTTGTGCGATCGTTTTCGCTGCAACCAGGGCAGCGCGTATTTGGTCGAAGAGTTCCTTGCGCTCGCGCTCGGCCTTTTCCTTCTCGGCCTCCTGCGCGCTGATGTCGATCTCGGCCGCTTCCTCCGGAGTGCCGAGCTTGCCTTGCTCACCACCGCAGAGGTATCGAACGACCGGAGAAATGGTGTCGTATGTCGGCCAGAGGAACTCTTTGCCGGTCAGGATGTCGGACCGGTCCTTCTCGAAGAAGGCCTTGATAATGTATCCGCCCTTCTCATCCCTTTCGGGACACATGCGGCCGAGGACGTGAGGTTCATGCGGCGTCTCGCCTTCTGCTTTCAGCTTCGTACCGGTGACGCGCATTTCGCCATCTTCGTCCTGCTCCATAACTACGCCTTCGCGTCCGCAGAGAATCGCGTGGAACGAGCCATCCAGGAACAGAGACATCAGGCGCTTGTAAGGCTTTTTGATTTGCTGCCAAGCCTGGATCGGAATGCCGCTATCAGGAAGCCTCTTGGATCTGGCGACCGCGCGTCGTTTTCTCGCAAACCGTGAGGTTGTTGACTACGCCCGATGTTGTGTAGCATTCTGTGTAACGGAAGGAGGCTGCAAATGCCGACCAATCTGGCGATCGACGAAAAGCTGCTCGATGACGCGCTGAAAATCGGTGGCAAACTTACAAAACGCGAAACGGTCAATGAGGCTCTGCGAGAATATATTCAACGCCGGAAACGGTTCAAGGCCCTGGAAGCATTCGGCACCATAACCATGGATCCGGCTTACGACTATAAGAAGATGCGGAGACCCCGGTGATCCTCGTCGATACTTCGGTTTTGTCTCTGGCCTTTCGCAGGAGAACGAAGCCTGGTCCCGAGTTGCCCGTGGTCCGGGTCTTCCGTCGCCTGGTGGAAGACGACCAGCCTGTGGTCATTCCGGGAATTGTTCTCCAGGAAGTGCTATCGGGAGTGCGCGCGCAGGACGATTTCGCACGGTTGCTGGACATTTTGGATGGTTTCCCGATCGCTGCGGCATCAAAGGCTCATCATGTTACGGCAGCGATGATCTCTAATGCATGCCGTCAGTCAGGCATCTCCGCATCCGCTGTGGACTGCCTGATTGCCGCAATGGCGATTGAAAGCAAAGCAAAACTGCTGACGGCCGATGAGGACTTCTCGCACATGGCACGCCATTGTGACTTGCAGTTATTTGAAACATAGAGCGAACGGGAAATCTAAAGATACTACTGCTCAAACATCGCTTGCGTCTTCGCGCTTGGCGTCTTGGCGGTGAAGATTGTCAATCTCAAAGAGCCCTGAGCAGAGTGCCTGTCGGAGCCGGGCATCCCACGGGAATACTCGGAAAGGTTGAAGCGGCTCTATGAGATCTCGCCAAATCCCGCATACCGGAGCATGAGCCGGACCACCAACCTTGGCTCGAGGCCATGGAGCTGAATCATCGGGCCGAGAAGGAACCCGGCACAACCAGAAAGGACTTCGCCGCCCCTGAAATCATCGAAGAATCGGAGCGCGCGGCTCCTTCACGATGGACCACAAGTTAAGCAAATACAAAGAGATATGTGATCTATGGTTCAAAGAGGAGTCGCTGGTTGATCACTTATGGCCTCACCGGATTCATAAATGGTCCACGCTCAAAGAATTTATCAATTATCATTGGCCAATTATCAATTGTCATTTTTTTGTTTGGATCAATTTGGAGGAGGATTGGTTTAAGTAGGCAGGAGGATACTGGCATGGCACAGGCTGCTGCCGATGCGTTCCAGGAGAGGTCGGTGCTGTTTGCAGTAAGGATCATCGACCTAGTCACCCCACTGCCAAAAACGACCGCAGGACGGCATATTGCCGGGCAGGTTCTGCGCTCGGGTACTTCTCCGGCTCCGAACTACGCAGAGGCGCGAGGTGCTGAGAGTCGAGCGGATTTCGTTCACGAACTTCGCATCGCTGTGAAAGAGCTCAATGAAACCGGGATCTGGCTGCTCATTATCCTCAAGGCTCGTATGGCATCGGAGACACTGGTGACCGGCCTTGCCAACGAGAATCGCGAGCTTGCCCGTATGCTCAGTGCCTCGATCAGAACCGCACAGGCGAGAGGCTCACAGCGGACAGATGACAAATGACCATTGACGAATGACAAATGATAGATTCTTTGCGTGCCGCTCTTCGCATCGCAATCCCAGCGACGTCGTGGCCGCGCTCATCTACGGAAGCGAGAGCACCCTCAAAGTCTATTCCCGCCAGGGCGACGAAATCACCCTTACGCCGATCGAAACCAAACACCACGCGCCCCGCAAATTCCACGCGAGCCGGATCACCATCCAGGGCGTCCTGCTCGAAATCGTCCGCCGCAGCGCCCGCCGCAAGCGATAATGACGTGCGCACTCAGGCAATCCCAATTTGATAAGATCTGGTAGCGATGGGAGTCTTGTTTCCGATATTGTCAGGGCAGGGAATCCTAATCGTGACTGCCGCGCCGGATATACTCGCGAACATTCTGGGCCTTCCATAACAGACCCGGGTGAGAACGAATAATCGCCTGCAAGTTAGGATCTTCCGTTAACAACTCCGATACGATTTCGCCTTTGTCGTTTAGAGTCGTAAGAAAGTCCGTCTCATGGCTGGTCTGCGGCAGGATCGCGGACAAGAGGCCGCGACACTCCAGCACGAGATTCTGGGTCCACGGGCGGATATCGCTGCGGTTTGGGGCCTGCACGGATTGAAGCATGGGGAGAAGCTGCTGCGCGACCGCATTGCCGTCCGCGCGGACATCATCGACCGAAACGTTGCGCCAATCCCGGCGGCTTGTCCCTCCATATACAACAAAAGCAAGTCGAAGCCGCGCCTTCTCGAACTGAACCTCCCGCAAAAGTTGGCACGCATCGAACAGATCTCGAGGAGCGCTCCTGTCGAAAAGTGCTGCGAGCTTGCCGGCCGCCAGTTCATGCACATCCATCAACGGCACCTTCTTCGCGCGCAAGGAACCGATGGGATGCGAGTCCATTAGCACGGGCGGCCAGAGCGGAGTGCGCAACAGGTAGTTGATATCGAGTTCAAGCGTGCCCGGGCGTCCCCATGCGCTCATATAGGTCAGGAGCCATTTGCCGCCCGCATGCTCGCTCGGAGCGCGCTTGACTTGGATACCGAGTCGTCCGCAAACGGCCTGAACCGCTTGCTCGACTTTCGGCCGCTCGCTGAGCATGATCTCACGATCTTTCGATCCGATGTAATTCAGGTCAATATCAACGGACAAGCGGGGTCGTCGTCCGCGAAAAATCCGAAATAGCCTCGGCACTCTAAGGAGCCGCCCAGTTCGAGTAGCGTTTTTTCTCTCGTTCCAGCCCCGCATGGACTTCGATATTCCCCCATTTCTCAGGGCGTGCGCTTCATCCCATCAATTGAAACACCTGTGGCGGGAGATTTCTCGGTATCAGAATGCAGGCGACGGCAACTACGCGGCGAGCCGGTAATCGTGATGTAAACCGTTTAACACAGGGATGGCTGCATATTCCGACCCATCGTGGACACCCATTCCAATCGATCGTGGACAGTCATTCCGATTGATCGTGGACAGCGATTCCGACGCGATCGTGGACACTTTTTCCCGATGATTGGAATCGGTGTCCACGATCGTGGA
>JAIQGI010000122.1 GCA_020072565.1 Terriglobia bacterium | reverse complement strand
CTTTGATCGCTTCCACCGCTACCTTGGCCTTGAGTGTCCCATCATACCGCTTCCGCTCTCTTTTCATCGCTCGCTCCTCCGAGGCGGCAGCGATTTTACACCTTAATCACCTGTCCAGTTTTTGGGGTACACCATAAGCCCTGCCCGTGGGGTTTCCAGGAGCGGGAAGGCGCATGCGCAATGGGCCGGCTGTCGGACGAGAGATCGCGGCTGGTCAACGTCCGTGCGAGGGGGTGTGCTGACGGACATGAATGTCTATGCCATTGTCGTGCTGGCCACACTGGCCCTCCAGTTTGTTGTGGGGTTGATCACGGAAATCCTGAACCTGAAAGCACTGCGTGATGACCTCCCGGAAGAATTCGCAGGCGTCTACAACGCAGATGCCTACAAGAGATCCCAGGATTACACCAGGGCTCAAACGCGGTTCGGATTTGTCACATCGTTTTTTAGCGTCGCCGTCACCCTGGTGTTCTGGTTTTCCGGCGGCTTTAACTTGCTCGACGGCGTCGTGCGCGGCTGGAACTGGAATCCGATTCTGACCGGGCTGGCTTACATCGGAATTCTGGTGGTCGCCAGGTCGGCCCTGTCACTACCCTTCGGCATCTACCGCACGTTTGGGATTGAAGAGCGATTCGGGTTCAACAGGACTACCGCAAGCACCTATGTTGCCGACATAGCAAAGGCCGCTGTGCTCGGCGCACTGCTGGGGGCGCCGCTGCTGTCGGGGATCCTCGCCCTTTTCCAATACGCGGGCGCCGCGGCCTGGTTGTACTGCTGGCTGGCAACTACGCTCTTCACACTGTTCGTCCAGTTCATTGCGCCGACCTGGATCATGCCGTTATTCAACAAGTTCGAGCCGCTTCCGGAAAGCGAATTGAGACAGGCGATTCTCTCCTACGCCCGTTCGGTGGACTTTTCGCTGAAAAACCTCTTTGTCATGGACGGATCCCGGCGATCCGCCAAAGCCAACGCTTTTTTCACGGGATTCGGCAGGAACAAACGGATCGCGCTGTTTGACACGCTGATCGCAAAGCACTCGGTTCCCGGGCTGGTTGCCATGCTGGCGCACGAAATCGGGCACTATAAGAAAAGGCACATCATTCAGGGATTGGTGCTCAGCATTCTGCACACGGGCGTGTTGTTTTACCTGCTTTCAGTTTTTATCCGGCAAAGGGGTTTGTTTGAAGCTTTCTACCTGGAACAACCTTCGCTCTACGCAGGCCTCGTTATATTCGGCTTGCTCTACGCTCCCCTCGAGATGGTTCTGTCTGTGCTCATCCAGATCCTCTCCCGTCGCAACGAATACGAGGCGGACCGCTACGCCGCCGAGACCACGAGGGACCCCTGCTCCATGATCCAGGCTTTAAAGCTCCTCTCGCTTCACAATCTGTCGAACCTGACCCCTCATCCGCTTTACGTCTTCCTTAACTACTCGCACCCGCCGATCCTAAGGCGCATCGAGGCATTGCGCCAGGTTCCGAGCGGCCCTGTCGCGACGGTGCGAGCGAGCTGAGTCCCGGATCACAAGCTGTTGGTAACAGAAATCCTTCTATTAACGGGGATTGGGCTTGTGCCTGGGCCGCCCGATACGTGTTCAGGGCCGCCTTTGACGTTCCTGTTCAGTCTCCATGCGGGACAATCCCCACGCCTCCTGCACGAGCGCGAGCCTCGCGTGCAGAGCTCCGCGCCTGGCGCAAGGGCTCAGGAGTACGGCAACGCCCGGTCGTGGCCATGACCACGGCGACCGCTGTGTCCAAACGAGTGCGCCAGGCGGGATGCACCACCAGCGGAAGAGTGCCGCGCCGGGTGCACAGCCGGCAGGCGACGACCTCTTCTTCAATATGCAGCGGCGCCGCAGCGCCCCGCTCCCGCGCGGGCCAGGGGCCATCGGCCAGGAGAGGCTGCCGCGTCACGCCGACCGTAGGCAACGAAAGCTTTGCACCCAGATGGACCGCCAGCCCGGCGCGGCGCGGATGGTCGCGGCCCGTTGCGTTGACAAGCAGGACTTCGGGACGCTCCGGAAGTCGCAGCACAGCCTCTTCCAGCAAGGGGCCTTCGCGCAGGGCAAGCAAGCCTGGCTGGTAAGCGGCCGGAGCTTCGCCCCGGGCGACCTCGACCGCACTCAGTCTGCCGTCTACCACCAGCGCTGCAGCAGCCCAGCATGGATCTCCCGCCGCGCCTTTCCCCTCGCGCCCTTTCGGGTGGCAGATCCAGCAACCGGCCACCGCACGCAGCGCGTCGCCGATAACCCATGGCTCCGGGGACACGGTGGCGAGTTTGTGCTGGATCCGGATGAGTTCATCCGGAGTGGCCGGCCACGTTGCGATTTCGAGAGACATATTCACGGCTGCGCCTGTTTGGGTGCGACAGCGGCGTATGGAATCTGCATCGACTAGAAATCGCCGGAGGCGCCGCCGCCGCCGAACTCCCCGCCGCGGCCGCGGAATTGCGGCCTTTCTGTTGCAGGCGGCGAGCCGGGCGTAAGAGTCGCAACACTGGCCAGGATTTCCATCGGCCGGCGCCTCCCGGGATCTTGCCCCAGCGGTTCCGCGGAAAAACCCATACGCTCCCCGGCGGCGCCAGAATTGAGGAAGCGCCGTAATCCTGCGGCAGCAGCTAGAAGCAGGGCCCCCGCGGCACTTAACAAAAGCCACGGAGGTGCGAGGTGATAGTACTGCCTCAGGGTAAGGACAGAGAAAATGGCGAGGACAATTCCCAAATTCAAAAACAGGCGCCGCCTCGCCACGACTCCAAGGAAAAAAACGGCAAGCGGCACGACTGCCGTGAGAGCAATCGAAAGCCATCGGGGAAAGAACTCTGCGTTCCACCTCCAGGAGTCCAGCACGTATCCGGCAACGCCATGGTCAAGTGTGAACACGTTGGCAGCCGCGGATTTCCTGAGCGATGGCGGCAGCCGCGGGGAATTACAGCCCGCGGTCAACGGTCGATACAACGCCAGCAGCCCGACAATCCACAACAGGCGGCCTGCTGGCAGAGTAATCGAGGCATGAAACAACGAGTAAGCGGAGAGCGCGGCGTAAGGCCAGTAGCCCCAAAACCATGCCGCCGCGGCCGAGAGCAGGGCCAGCAGGAACAACAGCAGGGTTGAGGTGTCCTGGTATTGCAGAAAGTCGATCTCGTACAAGAAGATCCCTATACCTACCATCAGATTGAGGATGGCGCCAAGTGACAACGCGGCTTCAATGCCGCCCTGCCTGCGTTTGAGGGGGCCAATGAGGCACCCTGTAGCTGCCGCACTGATCAGGCCGGCCGTCAATGCAAACGCCGCCGCAGCGTAATGGGACCGGACCTGGACGTATACGATTCCCGTCGCAGCCAGTAGGGCGCAGAGCGTCAACACAAAGAACAGGACGCGAAAAGCGAATCCTGTCCGAACCCGATCATCCGGGTACGACTGTTCAATGGCGCGGCGGCCATTTTCGTCAATCCAACCGGCCCGGAACCAGTCCCGCGCCGTCTCGCGCAGCGCCTGCATGCGGTCGGCCCGCGCCAGATCCGGTCTCATACGGGCTCCTTCATCTTCTTCTGTACCTTCCAGAGCCACGCAATCAGGGCCAAAGCGCTCAGGGTGATCCAAAGCAATTCAAGCGTGGAATCGAGGCTGGCCTTGAACACAAGCTGGGCCAGGGCGATGTACACGGCTAGCACCCCGAAGGCAAACAAAGCGAATCGCCGCCCGAGGAAGCAGTACCTGGCCAGCCACAATCCGGACATGGCCAGCAGGACAACATAGGCCATTCCCTTCGCTCCATGCTCCGGACCGCCGGAAACGAGCGCTCCCAGGATCAAAAGCCAGCCCAAATGAACTGCGACCGGCTCAAAGTGAGGTTTCCGCCTGCCGCGAAGCAGATAGCGGCCGAGAAGGACAAAGAGCAGGCCGCAGCCCAGCGCGTTCAGGCGCACAGAGTCGTCGTAGGCATGCCAGAGCGGCTTTTCCAGGAACGAGACAGACAATCCGCGCCAAGCGGCAAAGGTGGAAAGGGCTAGCGAAAAGACTGTCCGCGAATCGTAGCGAGTGGCGGCGCACGCCATCAAAGCCGAAACGATCAGCAGGTGCCACAGCCAGTTCGAGCCGAGCGGAGTAAATTGGACCTCGACGAAGGCAAGATCTGCGGCCCCGAGCAGGACTCCAAGGAGGAGCAGATAGTCAAACTCGAGCGAAGGGGACGGCGCCTCCGCCCAGGAGAACGGCGGCGCGTGCCGCGCCGCCCAACCCAGCAGCGTCAACGCCGCAATTCCAAGAGCGATTGCGATGGCGAGAGGACCGATGTGCTGATAGTTCTGCTGCACCAAGAGCCCGGCGCCGGCGGCAGTCAACAAAACACCAAGGTAAAATAGCAGCCGGATTTCGAGATCGACCGAGACCAACTTGTCTCCGGCAATGCGCAGCAGCAAGGAGGCGCTCTCCACCGGGAGGATCCTGCGACGAACCAGCTCGGGAATAGCCTTGGCAACATCAGGGTTCAAGCATCATACTCCGGAAACCGGCATGATATCATCGACTGGTCATCGCATTCAGAGACATTTTCTGGATCTAATAGGGGATCAATAGGTCAATAGGGGACGCCACCCACTGCTGTCCCACTGAGCAAATTTAGAAATCTAGCAACCCACAGTGTTCCATTGAGTTGCATCAAGAAACGACCGTAATCGATTTGAATTGCGATCTACACTTCGGCCTTCCGACTTTATGCAGAAAGGGGAAGGC
>JAIQGI010000121.1 GCA_020072565.1 Terriglobia bacterium | reverse complement strand
ATTCAATACCCATAGGCGTCCGCCGCAAGCAACAGCGGCTTCCTTCAAGTGACCTTATCGGAAATGCCCCGGCAAGTTCTGGTTCCTTTGTTATCGCGGATTTCTGCGCCGTGGCATTTCCGATGAAGGCTTACCACTATACGACAATTGACTGCCGTATTCCTGCAAATCTCAATGAAATCATAGGCAAGCGGCTGTATGATGGAACTAGTGTAGTGCGTCAAACGCTTCTTTACATTTGGCAATCTTCGAGAGGATACGCTCAACGGGCGCGCTCCAAACGAAGGTTTGCGGATTCTGATTGTGATTAGTCAGGTACTCATCAATTGCCGCAGTGAGTGCCGGAACGCTGTTGAAAGAACCGCGGCGCAACCGCTTTTGCGTGATCTCGCGGAACCACCGTTCCACCAGGTTCAACCAAGAGCTGGAAGTCGGTATGAAATGAATATGGAAGCGCGGATGCCGGCTCAGCCAAGACTGAACGCGAGGATGTTTGTGAGTTCCGTAGTTGTCCACGATCAAATGCAAATCCAGTTCGGGCGGAGTCTCGAAATCGATCGTTTTGAGGAACCGGATGAACTCCTGATGGCGATGTCGCGGCATACAATCACCGATGACTCTGCCATCAAGCGTGACCAAGGCGGCGAACAACGTCGTTGTGCCGTGGCGCTTGTAATCATGGGTCATGGTGCCACAACGCCCCTTCTTCATCGGCAGGCCAGGCTGTGTGCGGTCAAGTGCTTGAATCTGGGACTTTTCGTCAACACACAGTACCAGGGACTTATCCGGAGGATTGAGATACAGCCCGACAACGTCATAAAGCTTCTCCACAAATTGTTTGTCGCGGCTCAGCTTGAAGGTTTTGGTCAGGTGCGGCTTGAGGCTGTGCTGTTTCCAAATGCGTCGGACGGTGGCTTCACTCACACCCTGAGCTCTGGCCATGAGCCTGGTGCTCCAGTGAGTCGCGTTTTCCGGTTTGCTGTGCAACGTGGCCTCTACAATCCGCCGAACTTTTCTATCGGAGATCCTGGGAATGCGACCGGGGCGGGGAGCGTCCTTCTCGAGCCCCGCCAAACGCAGCCCCAGAAAACGCTGGCGCCAAAGTTGCACTGTCGGACGAGAAATCTCCAGCACTCGCGCGATTTCCTGGCTTTGAACACCGGTGGCGGCCATTTGAACAATCTGTGCGCGTTCAATAAGCCGCGCAGGAAGGGTTCGGCTACGCGCCCAACTTGCCAAAGTCTCGGCTTCGGACGCCGTAAGTATGATGGAAGCTGCTGTTCTGCTCATGAATTCCATCATACCGCAAAGAAACCCATATATAAAGCTATTTATGACGCACTACACTAGCAGGAGACCGGCAAATATGATCTGGCTGACCTTAGCCGTGGTACTTTCAGTGCTCCAGATTCACTCTGAGGCAGCGCTCCTGCTCAAAGGAAGTGAGATTTGGGCGACCCGAGACATCAAATGGGAAAAGGCTCCGCCCGAATATAATCCAAATCTCAGTTCGGGCAGTGCAACAATCCTCTATTTCCGGTCTGATGGCCGATTCGGAATGATCCATTGCAGACTTAACAAAGGGCAAAATTACATGGTCGTCAGTCTCGGAGATGGGCAAGTAGTCTACGAAGGATTCTGGAAACCAGACGGCGACGAGATCATAGTTCGATATAGGCTAATGTACCGCACAGTATCGGTCATCGGCGAGAAACTTCCTGGGCCAGAAATATCGTCGGCGGTTCAACTGAAACGGGCGGGAGGCGGTCAGTCGATCAGCGAGCTTATGATGAACGATCTTGTATTTGCGCCCTTTGCGGATAAGCTGAATGGAAACGAGATCCAGAAGGAGTTTTTCCACTTTCCAGAGCTAATTTCTCCAATGAAGAAATAATCTCGAAATCATCAAAGGCGGATGGCAGTACCGGCATTCCGGGTGAGTTACGGCCAAACCGGAAACTACCCCCACCCCCCCGGAACGACCTAAGGGCGAATCTGCGCATACCCCCTCGGATATACGCGCAACAAAAAAGGGGGCGTTTTTTGCGCGATAACCGAAGGCAATTCGCGCCATCACTTCGCAGAGGTCGTTTCTGGAGAGCATCGTAGTTTCCGGTCACGCCACTTGATCGGCATAGGGGCGGCGGTCGCCCGCCGACCCCTGCCACACCACCGTGCATACGGGTCCGTACACGGCGGTTCGATGGGTTACGCTAGCCCTCCTCGATCAATGCCGGAAGCCCGAGCGACTTGAAGTACGCATTGGAAAGCCCCACAGACAGAGCCTTGGCCCGGGCAAGATACCAAGGGCCACGACCGCTGCCGGCAGTATTGCTTGCCAAACGCGGACGTACCCCCAGTTCCAACAGCGCTGCCCGGCGACGGCGTGGAGTTTTCCACTGCCGCCACAGAGCCGCCCTAAGTCGCAACCGGACCCAGCGGGTGAGGTATACCAGCACGTCGGGCGTCTCACAGAAACCGAAATAGCTGCGCCAGCCCCGCATATACAGAGCCAGTTCCTCTATCGTCGTCTCGATGCTGACGCTCTTAGCCCGCCGTGTGATCTCCCGGATCCGCCGCTTGAACCGCTCCAGAGCTTTCGGCGCAATCGTGCGCTTCACCTCCGGGCCGGTCGTAAAGCTGAACCCGAGAAACTTCCGCTCCTGCGGCCGCGCTACCGCGCTCTTCGCCTCATTCACCTTGAGCTTGAGCTTCTCCGTGATGAATCGCGTGACGCTTTCCATCACCCGTTGCCCCGCCCGCTTGCTGCGAACGTAAATGTTGCTGTCGTCCGCGTAACGAACGAAACGATGGCCCCGGCGCTCCAACTCCCGGTCGAGTTCGTCGAGCACGAGGTTGCTGAGCAGTGGCGAAAGGGGACCCCCTTGCGGAGTCCCTTCCACGCTTGGGCTGACCAACCCGTTCTCCATCACCCCGGCATTCAAAAATGCCCGGATGAGCTTCAACAGCCGCTTCTCTTCAACACGCTTGGCAATCTGACCCATTAGTTTGTCGTGATTGACTCGGTCGAAAAATTTCTCCAAATCAAAATCAACGACCCACGTGTAGCCTGCGGCGATATACTGCTGCGCCTGTACTACTGCTTGATGGGCTGACCGTCCCGGTCGAAAACCGTAGCTGTAATCGGAGAACGTCCGGTCCCACCGCCTCTGCAGAACCTGCATCACCGCCTGCTGGATAAACCGATCCAGCACCGAAGGAATTCCAAGCTTTCGAACTCCTCCTCCGTCCGGCTTGGGGATTTCCATCCTCCGTACCGGCTTCGGCTCGTAAGTGCCGCTCAACAGCTGTTCCCGGATGGCTGGCCAATGCTGTTTCAGGTAGTCCGTGAGTTGGCCGACAGTCATCCCGTCAACACCCGCACTACCCTTATTGGCCTTTACCTGCCGCAATGCTTCCATCAGGTTTTCTCGCTCACATACCTCCTCCATCAGTTGATTCGTGCTGGCTGGGCGTTCGGGTACACTTATCGTCCGAGACGATTCGGTCTCTTTCCTTCCTGCTCTGCGGGCTTCACCCACTGGCCCGGGAGAAAAGTCCAGTTCCATCTGGATGTTCTGCCGCTTGTCGTTCCTGAGATTCATGTCCTGTTCGCCTCTCCTATCGTTCGGGCCTTCAGCCACCGTTTCCGGCTCGGCCTATCTGTTGACTCCACCTTTCGGTCTGGAGTGCCTCACTAGCCTTGCCGACGGCATGACCTAATATGCCCTCTGCTGACTTCTGCCCTGCGATCAAGTTGCCTCTCAGCCGCCTCAGTCGCCGAAGCGACACAGGGCAGATCTCCTGGGGTAAGCTCAGCTGCCTTCCATGCACAGTCGCCGAATCTACGCTTCGTACCTTTGATGGATACGGACTTTGCGGTAAGTTGCCCGCTCGTCCGGCGCTCGCGCCTTATATCCGGTTCTTGTCCATCGACTCGCACGTTTGCTATACGCTTCCTTCAGACCCCGCCTCGCGGCGGTAGCCCTTGCGTTCTCGCTACCCTTCACCTCCATCAGGTTGGTAGAGGACTTTCACCTCCAAGCTGCTGAGCATGCCCAGCACACAACGAAGCCGCTGTCGCGGCGGACTGGTGCCAATAGTCTTTGTGGCGGCGATAATGCCGTGACGTAGTAAGGTGGGGTCACAAGGAGGTGCTTGTGACCCGCTTAAGACAAAAGATGCTGGAGGAACTCCAGCGGCGAAATTATGCAAAATCGACGATTCGCGTATACCTGAGAGTCGTCGCCGATTTTGCCCGACACTTCGGAAAATCGCCCGACAAACTCAATCCTGATCACCTGCGCAGTTACCAGGCTTATCTGCTCACGAACCGCAAGCTTGCAGTCCAAAGCGTTGTCGCCAGTGTAGCCGCTTTACGGTTTTTCTTTATCCGCACCCTGAAGCGTCCTGAGTTCCGCGAGGATCTGCCGTATCCAAAACGGCACAGAAAGTATCCGATAATCCTCAGTCCCGAGGAAATGACAAGGCTGATCAATGCCGCTCGGACTCTGACACACCGCGCTCTGCTGAAGGTGCTTTACGGTACGGGATTGCGCCGAGAGGAAGTTTCCCTGCTGAAAGTTGCCAATATCGATAGTTCCAGAATGACGATCCACGTTGAATTCGGCAAAGGAGGCATTCCGCGGTTTGTTCCGCTCAGCCCTGTCCTGCTCGAAACCCTGCGTGAGTACTGGCGCTGGAAGAAACCGAAAGGCTACCTGTTTCCTAGCACCGACGGCCGGAAAGGCAAGGAGCGCCCAATCTCCGACAAGACGGTGTATCACGCCTGCGTCACTGCCGCCCACCGCGCCGGCATCAAGAAGAGGGTCACTCCTCATCTAATCCGCCACTATCAACCCTGCCTGACTATGTCGAGCGATACCGGATCGGTGAGGCTCTATATCTGAAGAAATCAGGTCACGGTGTGGATGCGGTGAGTGTTTCGCTCGACATAGTCTTTTAGGGCTTACAGGCTGTTGAGG
>JAIQGI010000120.1 GCA_020072565.1 Terriglobia bacterium | reverse complement strand
ACGCGGCATTTTCCATCAGGGCATAAGCCGATCGTCGATGCTATGAGCGTCTGAGCACATGTCTGGAGTTTTATCTGCGCCGCCCAGTTGTGCGGCGCCGGCAAGTGAACAGATGGCGCCCTTTCATAATGCGTATTACCCGCTACCCGAACATTGAGCCGGAAGGAAAGCTAACAGTAAAGCGCCAATTAGGTCGCGATCGCGATTTGATCATCCACTGGTGCGCATACGTCAGAGGACGCGCGCGCTTCCAGGGTGCGTGGCTCATCGCCACATGGACGTACAACGGCATTACCGGAAACTACGAGTTTCACGCCTCCGAAGTCCCATTCTGCCTAATCTGCGTGGCTGGAACCAACCTCGTTTTCGAGGCAGTCTGCGCCATCACTCGCACGCCGCAAAGCTGTCTGGATGAGAGGCTGGCGAAATAATAGCCCTTGTGCTCGGGCAACGATTCGCATTTTGATGTAGGGAACGGCCTGGTTGTCATTCCAGCCTGATTCTCATTCGCATCGGAGGTTGTCCTATGCCAAAGCGAATCAGTCCTTCGGACACTGCCAATTACATTGACCGTTTTTTCCCCGACATCGTCAAAAAGAAACAAACACTCAGTTGGGATCATGCTGGCCATTTGCAGGCTATTTCTGAGATGATTGACTCCCTGCATGAATCTCAGCTACCAGCAGATCCAGGAGATCGGACAATTCTCTTGGTTGCTTCAAGGCAGATCCTAACGACCGTGAGATGTTGGGAAAGCGGGAATCGAGCCACAGGCTTACCTGAAATACCGGGCCTACGCGACAAATCTCCCGTTGCGGTCATTCGCGAGTTGCTGGACAAATGCACTGAGACCATCATTCCCAACGCATTAGCCGGATTAGATTTCATCAAGGATCCAGACTATCGCCAAATCTTGCGTGAAGATCTTGCAGGTTTTGAATCGGACCTTGACAACCGAGAATGGAAATCAGCTGGTGTGATGGGGGGCTCATTAATTGAGGCGTTGCTACTCGACGCACTAAATAAAGTGGCCCCAAGCGCTTGCCGCTCAAAATGCTCAGAAGGACAAAGGGAAAGTTCAACCACTGACGGATTGGAATCTAAAGGCGTATATCGATACAGCCGAAGAACTGAAGATTATCACTCCAGAAACTGCCCGGCTTGCTGATCATGCCGAGAGCCGGTCCCCGCATGGCACCGCACCCGATGCGCCGGCAACCATTCGTCTGCTCGCGGCCTCGCGCCACGCAGCGATGATGTGCTCCTCTTGCCTCTTCCGCCCGCTCTTCCGGCGAAATGCGTTAGAACGAAAATTGAGGGCCAAAAATCGAGCGCAAACTTGTTTTCTGTCCCTCCGAATGGCTTTTCTCTACATGATCGAAAGACTTGCCGTCGTCAGTCCCCCATCCCGGCAGGAAGAGGGCTGGAATCCGAAGTCAGCGCAGACAGCTTGATTCCTGGCCGGGAGGAGGGCGAATTCTGCGGCATCGGCTACTTTTGGGGCTCGTGATCCTTTTCGATCTTGCCTCGTTTGACTAAGCTGGCTCCGTGGCGACTCACTCGATACTCCGCGAATTGAGAGGATGCTCCAGAATCTGGATCCCAATACCAGTCTCCATGAAATACAAGGCGAAATCGATCTTGCTCAACGGTTATATAAAAAATGGGCGGAGCAACGCCCAGGTAAATCGTATCCGACCTTTTCAACAAGATCTCGGGTTTTGTGGGCGAGCTGCCGGGACGAACTACTGAATATCGGAGGCGTTGCCAAAAGGATGAGCACCACGGATTGACGTCAGCAGTAACGATAAAAAAATCACCCTTACTGTCGGAGGGAGAAATTGCGTAGCCAAACTGTGATTGAGCGCCTCGAATGTCCTCGTAGTTGGATGCTTCATGATCGAGAATCAGATTCCACTCAGCCCCCTTTCGGCGGAAAACATAGAAGGAAGTGTCCTCACCACACATGACCCATATTGTCGTAGTGGCTATGATGAGGTCGGAATAACCTGCGGGTGCCTCGATTGAAATCCGGTCAATTTGATTATAGAAATAGTTGTGCGATTCCTCGTCCTTCCAGTTCTGATCTTGAGCTTGTTTACCAACTTCCACGCCAGCCTTTTTCAAGCTGAGTATGACCTGCGACTTCAGTTCATCGGGAGAATTCCAAGGGATCCTCTTATCATTCATTTTGGAAAGAATCAGGTCACGAATTTCGTGCTTTAGCTTGGTCAACAGCAGCCTGACCGCCACGGGGATTGACGGATCGCGGGGCTTCACCGCTATGCCTCCCAATGCATTGAGGGTCTGCTTGACTGATTCGGCGAATGCATCACCACCGATCGTTTGAGGGAATGGAGCATTCGCGTTGATTGCGAGCCAGCATGAACAGAAAAAAACGAATGTGATAATTTGCATCTCTTCCTCAGCTGCTGATGATAGCGCGAATTGCAGCTAATTTCGTCGAGCAAAACGAGAACGAAATCATACGACAAGAGCATATACGATTGCCGTTACTCTGCCGTTAAGGATGCTATGCGGATACTGGCTGGTTTGGTTAAACTATTGAAAAGAATGGCGCACCCGGCCCGACTCGAACGGGCGGCCTGCGGATTCGAAGTCCGACGCTCTATCCAACTGAGCTACGGGTGCGCTTGTTGCAACGGATTGATTCTACAGTGTGTTCGGGGGGGATTGCAACTTCCGCTTGAGGAGCATTTGATCTGACTGTGTCTGCGACTGTGCCTGCGACTGTGCCTGTGACCTCATTCAAGCGCTTCGCGGCCTGATCAAGGTCGCCGGCGCTGACGATGTTGTATCGCTCGAAGACGGACCTCGTTTTATGTCCCGTCATCAGCATGGCAACGCGCTCAGGGATACCGGCTCGGACAAGGTTCCTTACGGCTGTGCGCCGAAGGTCGTGGGGGATCCGGCCCGGAGTTCCGGCGTTCCTGCAGGCAGTCTTCCATGATCGCCTGAATTCTCTGATAGGCTTGCCAGCCCGATTGAAAACCCAAGGGCAGATGATGCCCCGCTTCTTCAAGGCTGCAGCCCGTGCCTTCTGGCCTTCCAGGACGGTCCTCAACTCCTGTGTGAGGGGAAACTCCCGCGCCTCGTCGTTTTTTGTCGTCCCGGCCTCCAGCCGCACCCGGCCAGCCTCGAAATCGACCTGGGGCCATCTTAGGGGCATTACCTCGCTGTAAATCCTCCAGCCCGTAATGTATGCGAAGGTAACCACGGGGCTGAGGTCCTTCGACAGATTCTTTCGAATCGATTCGAACTGTTCCGGCTCGAAAAATCCGGTCCGGACATTGTTCTCCTTAAGCATCGGGATATAAGGTTTCTGAATGATTCGGCCAGCTTGAGCGGCCAGAGAGTACGTCCGCTTGATTGCTGCCAGTTCCCGGTTGATTTCCGCGTTCGATGCCTCCTCCTCCTGGCGCAGGTCAATGAACTTGCGAATATCCACCGTGGTGATCGCCGATGCGCGGGCTTCGCCGAGGAAGGGAAGGATGTGCAGCCTTAGCCTTGCCTCAAGGTCCCGGAGTGATCGTTTCGCGTTTACCTTGTAATCCTTGACCACGTCCTCGGCTATTTCCCTGAACTTGATGCGGCCCATCCTCGGCGTGATAGGAACTCCCTTGGCGACATCTCCCTCACGCTGATTCAAAAACGTTCGGGCCTCGCCAAAAACGGCTGTGCCTGTGCTTTCTCGGATTGGGATGCCGTTGCGATAGTACTGAACCCAATAGACGGCGCTCTCCTTTTTCTCACCTGTCTTTTTGTCCTTGTAGGTGCGTTTGTAAATCATGCCCATGCCTTACCTCGCTTTCCAGACTGAAGGGATTCGCTGATCTTGGTTGGTGATTTCGATGATGTGGGTAGATAAACTGCAGGCAGCCATGCGTCCTCCTTTTTAGGATGCAGGGTCAGGGCGCGTCAGCCGTTCGCAGCGGCTGGCGCGTCCGCTCCATGCAGGCTATTTTCCTGCGTGCTTCTTTTCGGTGTTCTCCAAGTACTTCTCGACAAGACGTCTGATCAGATCCGTAATCGGGATTCCTTCTGTGGCACACTGGATCTTCAGTTTGAGGTGGAGTCCATCCTCGAAGTCGACTGTGATTCGTTTCATGCGTACAGT
This sequence comes from Terriglobia bacterium, assembly GCA_020072565.1. Classification (NCBI taxonomy): domain Bacteria; kingdom Pseudomonadati; phylum Acidobacteriota; class Terriglobia; species Terriglobia bacterium. The sequence goes on along the minus strand of JAIQGI010000120.1, from coordinate 1,124 downwards.
ATATACTGATTACAGTAACTATGCAAGGTCTCGTTTGCGTCAGCAGAGCTGAGCTCAGTGTGTTTTTGCGCTGCCGTCTCGTTGCCCAGGGTACATTTCGTAATGTCATATTGGTACTGCTTATCCCTTGCTTTCCTCGATAAGGCGGTCGAGGTCTTCGCGATCGAGCATGATCTTGCGCATCAAGTGGTCCTTGGAGTTCGCGACCAAGCGTCCGTTCTTCTTCAGCCGACTTCCCGGCAACCTTACGGCTTTTAGAGTTCCGTCCAGGCAGTAATCCCTCAGCAGCCAATAGGAGACACCCAGGTATGCAGCGGCCTGCTTGAGACTCAGCAAGCGGGGATGGCCCACGGATCTTAGATCCGGTTGCCTCCCGATGCCCTCGCTGGCGACCGCGTGATTATTGGTTGTCATTGGCTCATCCAATTTGACTGTGCCTGTACTGTGCCCGGTTCTTGCTACTGTCTGCTGCCCCCCCCCGCCATGCCCTAACGGGGGGGTACGGAGCAGTCTCTTATTGTTACGACCGAGTTCCTTCCGGGATGCCGTTGAGCTTCGACAAGTCCGGCCCTTTCCAAGGCCAACAGTCCACGATAGGCTGAGTGCCGAGAAACCCCCATATCACCCAAAAGGCTCATGGACAGCTTCACCTGGGCGGAGTGGTTTACTGCAGCCAGGAACCACAAGCCAATCCCCACGTGAAGTGCCTTGCCCGGCAATCGAGCCGCCACACTTAACCACTTCCATGGAATGGGGCCCTTGAGGAATCTCTCACCTGCTTTGTGCCGTGGAAGAACAGGTTTTCTCGTCACGAGTGTTGAGCTGGGGGTAAGGCGCAATTGTTCCGGATCTATGAGGTCTACCATTATCGTAGGGCCTCCTTAGTAGAAGAGATATTAGATTGGACGGGTGTGTGCTGGTGAGCAGCTATGGTTGCCTCCGCGCACAGGTCAGGTGTGCACCCGTGTCCACCTATGCCGGATCTATATGGTGTACCCCAAAAACTGGACAGGTGATTAAGGTGTAAAATCGCTGCCGCCTCGGAGGAGCGAGCGATGAAAAGAGAGCGGAAGCGGTATGATGGGACACTCAAGGCCAAGGTAGCGGTGGAAGCGATCAAAGGC
>JAIQGI010000119.1 GCA_020072565.1 Terriglobia bacterium | reverse complement strand
CCAATCACGCAAGCTCGGCGGCAGCAGCAGGAGCTGCTCCGGACAGTAGGAACGATATGTTTTTGCCATGGAACATAAGGTAAATTTCTCGAGCCCGCCGATCAATAGAAATCAGACAATTCTCGGACGGACTCCTAGGAAAGACTGGGGGAGACGCTTCAGACACACCTTGCCCATTATAGCCACGTAAACAAACCAATCGGCACAGAGACAAAAATTTTTGAAATAAAACCGGCCCCCGCGAAGCTACATGGGCTTGCGTGGGTTCGGAGAGCCCCCTTCACAGACTCGGGCGGTTGACAGCCGCACCGCAGACGCCATAGAATATATGAAGTGCCGGTGGTGGGGATCGAACCCACACGGCGACAATCGTCGCCAGCAGATTCCAGATCTGCAGCGTATGCCAATTTCGCCACACCGGCATAACTAGGCCGTATGCCCCGGGCTCCAGAAGGAGGCCGCCAAACCATCAATCTGGAGCCAGGGGTTACGTTCCGCCGCCTACGGCAAGCCTACGGAACGTTTTGCTCTTCTCATCAGGCGTTACCTCCTTCCGACAATGGCAGAGAGTACTTCTTGCCCTTTTTCGCAAGAGTACCGCGTTTACACAACCGCCACGACTCAGATGTCACGAGAGTCTTGATGCTGGTTTTGCCGGATGCACGGAATCCTGAACGCTCGATCTCAATTGTCAGTGCCGCTATATCGAGCCCACTTGGATATTTCTTGAGCGCCGCTATGATACTATCCCGCAGCCCCATGGGAGCTTCCGCGACGTTCCTTCTTGCGCTGTCGGTCTTAGGCGGCATGGTCGCCGTGCGCTGAGATTGAAATAGTTCCAACTCGTCAGCAGGACTTAGAATCGCCTTGAGTGCCTGAATCTTGGCTTCCAATTTAACCCGCTGCGCTGTCAGGAAGCTCAGTTCAGCCTGTAGGGCTTCGCAAATCTCTTGGGTCAGCATTGCACCCCTCCATTTTATTGCTGGATGGTATCAGAGGTTTTCCAGGCCTGTCAATAACTAATAACCGAAAAAAATTGCATTGAGCGATGGCGAATGCAATGAAAACAATGAAAACAATGAAAACAAGAAAAACAATCAATGCAATGAAGACAATGAAGACAATGAAGACAATGAAGACAATGAAGACAATGAAGACAATGAAGACAATGAAGACAATGAAGACAGGTAGACGATCAATGCAATTTAGGCAATGACTGCGATGAAGACATCAAAGCGATTTTGTGCTGGTTGGCAATAAACAGGGTTGTTCGACGCAATAATGGCATGGCATAGATTTCACTGCCATCCACAAGTCATCTCGCCCCTCCGAGAGATTTTCTAGCGACCAGAGATTTCCTGAAATAAATGGGCCCTTCGCGAAACTACATGAGTGCACGGACCGTTGCCGCTCCGTTGGAGCCGAGGGGCAGGATGCTGAGCACTTCAGACGAGACGGGTGCCTTCCCACCGCTTCTCTTGCCACCACCAGCTCGCGTTCACGAGGAGTGAGGGACCGCCATCGAAAATTGCTGCTTGACATGTGGCCAAGGCCTACGGTATCCACAGGGCCGTTGGCTGACACGGCACCGCACAGCCGGGAGCTGTCCGGGATCTAGGCGCTGGGGGCGGGGCCAGTGGGTGGTGCCGCGGCAGGGCTCGGTTCCGCTGGTCTCGAAAAGCGAATTCCTTTCGCCTCCAGTTGCCTGGTCTCCAAGTGCGGCCCTAACAATAGACCAAGGGGAATGCCGGTATGGCAATGGCCGAGGCGCAAAGGAAGCCTGTGAAGCCCTTTCTGAAGTGGCCCGGCGGGAAACGCTGGCTCACGCGTTATGTCGCGTCGGCGCTCGGCTGCCGCGGATACCGCAGATACTTCGAGCCATTCCTTGGCGGCGGTGCCGTTTTTTTCGCCTTACAGCCCGAGGTTGCGACGTTGTCCGACATCAACGCCGACCTCATTAGTACATACATCCAAGTTAGGTGCAGACCCCAGGAGCTAATCCGAAGGCTCAAGGAACTGTCCGTGGATCAGGCCACATACAATCATCTTCGCGAGACGGAACCAAGGAATCGGGTGGACCGGGCTGTCCGGTTTCTGTATCTGAATCGGACCTCGTTCGGAGGGATTTATCGCCTCAATCAGAAGGGCAGGTTTAACGTGCCTTTTGGAGGTGGACAGCGGACTCCGGCGCCACTTTGGGAAGATGGCCTTCTTGTCGACGCATCGCGTTCGCTCAGAAGCGCAGAGATTTGCGTGGGGGACTTTGAGGACGGCCTTGCGGGGGCCCGCGGTGGAGATCTGGTGTATTGTGATCCCACCTATACAGTCGCTCACAACAACAATGGTTTCGTTAGATATAACGAACGCAATTTCTCATGGGATGACCAGAGGCGACTTGCGGCCCTGTGCCGACGCCTCGTGAAGCGAGGCGCGACAGTGATCGTCAGCAACGCAGCTAATGATGAGGTTCTCGATCTGTACCGCTGTCCGGAGGTCCTCTCTGTGAGCAGGAGCAGTACGGTGTGCCCGAGGTCCGAGAAACGTGGGCTCGCAAAAGAGGTGCTGTTGGTGTTTAGGAGTTAGGGAACTGAAGTAGGCAGTTCTGGGGGTTATTCCGCCTCGCTCTCCGGGCTAGTATCTCCGCCTTTCAGTTTGTTCGTTAGAGCCTCATCATAATCGCGCAGCTGGGCCAGTTGCTCGAAGGTAATCGTCTGTTGCTTGGCTGGATGCATCACGACGTTGCGCAACTCGTTCACTTTTTGCATCCATTCGGTCTTGAGGTGCTTATTGCCGGACTTGCCGAAGGCTAGGGTGTCCTTGAAGAGGTCCCAATTGCTTTCGGCAATAGTACGGAACTGGATCAGAGTGAGGTAATGCTCCTTCTTTCCTTTCCCTTGTGCTTCCTCAAGCTGCTCCGTTGCCCTCTTGCGTATCGGCTCTGGCACTCCCTCGTACCACCACCTGTCTTCATCCACCCCGTAGGCCTGCTTCAGGGTATCGATCATGAATTGCTGGAGTCTTGGCTCGAGGGACTGAATCAGCTCGTAAGCCTGCTTGTTCGTCTGAGCCTCCTGGAGTTTGAGTGCCTCGAGCAAGCCATGCGGCTCAAAGTCCGGGAACTTGTCGTGGAGCGTCTTTTCGCACTTGCGCCGGGTGGCCGTCAGCCCCTGATTGCCTCGAGCGCCTGACCGAAATTGTCCGCGCTGCTCTGCTGAATATCCGGCGAAGTGCTCGCCAAGTGCCATCCCAAACGGTTCGAGTTTTTCGAGCAGCTCTCTCGTCGAGAGCTGTATGAGCTTGAGGTGCTTCTTGTCCGACAAATGTTGGAATACCGCGCGCAGGAGGCCCATGCAGACACTGACCCCATCGTTCATTGAAAGGCCGCCGCTGTCAGCCGCCCCCGCGTCCCACCAGTCCGGAACCGCGTTCCGAATGAACCCGAACCAACCGTTGATTACTTGAATCGTGCGCTTGAGGGTACCGTCGTTTTCTCCTGTCCACAAGGGGCCGTATTCCACGCCCCTTTTTACAATAAACATCCCCGGCTGGTTGAGGTTACGAAACAAGTTTTCTAGGGTTATGCAGCGGACATCGGTTCGAGTCTCGTCGGCGAGGAGGACGCGCCCATAGAACGGGGATTCGTCGTCGGCATCGAGTGCTTGAACGGCCTTGGATGCAATTGCGGTCACTCGCTTCTCCTCGTCTTCCGCATCCCAGTTCAATTCGGCGTAAAGCTCTTGTAGGAGGCTTCTCTTGACACTTTTTTGCTCGTGATTAATGTCTATGAACAACTGCGCTTGTTTACTGGGGGGCAGCCCCTCAAAGGCCAGTATGCTGAGGTGGCTGGTCTTCGCCCTTTCAAGGCCAGAGTATGCAAAGAGCCTGTGCTGTCCATCGATGATCCAGGCACATCGATAAGAGGGTTTGAGGATTAGAGTGCCAGGTCTCGCGACCTCCTTTCTCCCGACGTTCTGCGCGGGCTCGAACTGCACGGTTCCCTTCCCTTCAAGGCTTATAACGATGTTTGTTGGGAAGATGCCGTTCGCATTGATGTACTCCTTTATTCTCTTAAGACGGCTCTTCTTGATCATGCGTTGGTAGGCGTTTACGTCTGTTGCCTTGCCCTTGGCCCGGTGGGAGACGTAGGCTATCTTAAGCAGGTACTCTGGCGCAATCGGAAACGTGTAGCAGGTATACTTTCCCAGTCTACTCTGGAGGGCTGGGATTCTCTTCTCTAGACCGTAGATCTGTTTTCCAGAGAGCAAGTCGGCAAAGAGCTGGTATTTTGCGGCTGGGCCGAGGTGTGACGCCACGTGCTCGTAGTAGTCAAGGTCCTTCTCGTTTAGCAGGACAACCTTTTCCTTGTTTGCCCTCTCGGGGTCGTTCTCACCCAGGATCAGGTCGGAGGTAAACATGACGAGGATTGGAACTCTCTTGTACTCTAGGGGAAACTGACGGGAGACCGCGCGAATAAACCTTTCTCGGATTAGAGCATGCTTCGCAAGGTCTTTCTGAAACTCCGCGTATTTTCGTGGGATCTCCGCGGATTTACACTCGATGGCCAGTGCCACTTCGGGATCCAGCCCCACCACATCAATCTGGTTATATGTGCCGCTCTCGCTCTTTTCGTCCAGTTCGAGCTGCGCGCCCCCATCTCCTGAGAGGTGGGTAAAACCGAGTCTGTAGAGAAGGCACCAGACGCGATCTTCCAGGGAGACACTCTTGGCCTTTGGTCGCGACAGCCGCAGGGCTGACTTGCCTTGCCGGTGCACCTGCCATCCCTCTTCCGGCGGCAGCTCAGAAGAACTGCTCGCGGGAACGCTCTTGAATTCTAATGGATTCATCCTCCTGCGGGCGAGGGATCGAAGATCATCGACGAGAGATATGTTCTTTAGCATCGGTCACATCCCATTCATGAGGGACATTGCCACTTTGGCCACCTTGATGGATAAGAAAAACCAACTGCGATTTTGTCGTATTCCCTGGTACGGATCCTGCTTCTGATATGGGGATCTTATGTCAGCTTCGCTCGTCTGCTGCAACTGCCGAGATCCTAGAGTCGATTAAAGATGCGATTTTACACCCGAATGATGTTGCCGGATCTGAAATCTTCACGTACGTCCCTTGCCAAGACCAGCGGGTCAGCCCTGCTCACAAATGAGTAATGCATATTCCGACCCATCGTGGACACCCATTCCAATCGATCGTGGACAGTCATTCCGATTGATCGTGGACAGCGATTCCGACGCGATCGTGGACACTTTTTCCCGATGATTGGAATCGGTGTCCACGATCGTGGAATC
>JAIQGI010000118.1 GCA_020072565.1 Terriglobia bacterium | reverse complement strand
GCCTTTGATCGCTTCCACCGCTACCTTGGCCTTGAGTGTCCCATCATACCGCTTCCGCTCTCTTTTCATCGCTCGCTCCTCCGAGGCGGCAGCGATTTTACACCTTAATCACCTGTCCAGTTTTTGGGGTACACCATATTGGCAGGCGGTCTTTTGCGCACTTGGAGGATTACGCCAGGGATCTGATCGATTTTCTCCAAGGCAACCGCACCATATTCCCCGCAGAAAAACAGAGCCAATATTTTTCGTTTCTCGTTTCTGCCTTTTACCGACGAATCAACCAGGACATCCAAGAAGGGATCAAGAACCATTTCGAAAAATCGAAAACCATCACCACTGCCCAGATTCAAAAAATAGCCAAACTGGAAATCGACAAAAAATTTGCAGAACTAAGAAAACTTACAAACCTCCCCGGCTTTAATGAAGACTTTGCCGTGCGGCTGATTCGGAAATTCTCAAAAGTCCAAGCGAACCTTCAGAACGAAATTTTTCAAAAACTCCCATTGTCTTCCGATGATCGAATCAAAATCCGCAAAATGTCTGGCTGGCTTTTCATTCGTGATTCGTTTCGTTTAGCCGGAACATCGGGAGTGGTTGTGGCGGGCTTTGGGGAGCGGGACTTGTATCCTCGCCTACAAGAATTTATTGTTGAAGGGATAATTGAGGGCAGACTGCGCTACCGCAAAGAAAGACAGATTCGAATCGGTATTGATATGATCGGTTCGATCGTTCCCTTTGCGCAGGGCAATGTCGTGGCGAATTTTATTGATGGTGTGGATCCAAACTTGGAGCGCCTGCTCGATAGATTCCACGATCAGTTGTTTGCCAATTATCCGGACGTTCTTCTGAAGCTAATCCCTACCGTGTCTGCCAAAACGAAACGCAATGCCCTGGCGAAAGCAAGACTCGCCAGTCAGAAGATTCTGAAGCGTTTTCGAGACGAATTTGAGAAGTATCGTCGTCAGACTATGGTTGATCCTATCACTGCGACTGTTGCCGTTTTGCCTAAGGATGAACTGGCCGCAATGGCCGAGGCGCTGGTGAATTTAACCTCGATCAGACGAAAGTTTTCGCTTGATGCCGAAACCGTTGGAGGGCCAGTAGATGTCGCTGTTTTGTCAAAGGGCGACGGATTCATCTGGATTAAGAGAAAACACTACTTCAAGCCGGAACTCAATCAGCACTTTTTGGCAAATTACTTCGAAAACCGGTAAAATGAGAGAGGGGATTCAATGAAAAAACTTAAAAAAAAGAGAGAATTGGAGTTCCAATGTTTTACTGATTTTCGGAAGCATTTCTATCCGAAACCCATTGAGCCGAAAACGCTTGAGTTTCCTGAACCCACGGTCGTCGGAGAGCGATTAGCACACGAATCGCTAAGCCGACTCCAAGCAGCGCTAACAGCTAGACAGCACTCTTCAAAATAACAGCTCTGCATGCCACCTGGGCCAAGCGAGCTTTCCTGCAGTGGTCAAAGCGCGGACAAAACGACTCAGAAGTGAGGCAACTGTGGCAAACGTGTAGTCGGGGCTCCTTCGGGAGCCCTTTTCGTTTGGGCGTGGTCTTGTTGCACCGGGACTGCGCTCAGATACCGCGAGATCTCTCAGGATCTCGCGCCCGGAATCTTGCCCAGCTGAATCAATGGCGCCAGTCGGACGCTGATGCCCGTAATCCCGATCAGAAAGCAAAGTGCTATCATGCGGTCATGCTGCCCCGACAACACATCTTCGAGCGCAGGCCTCATCTGAGCATCTGCGCCCTCTGCGGAAAAACCGACGATAGTCCTGCCGGCTTCATCTTCGAGGAGAGGCCGACGGGAACGAGCTTCGCTCTCCAGACCTGGGGTTTTTGCCCGACCTGCTGGAACGCCAGAGACGTCGACGAGCGCGGCGCCGACGTCGAACCGGAAGTCGTCTTCCGGAAGTACTTCACGTTTCTCCGCCGGCTGCTCGACGGCCGCTCGCTGCGAAGAGCGATCACGACCGACCGCAGCTTCCGGATCCTGCCGAGATAGGCCGAATCCCTTTCGGGCTCGAATCAACCTCCCAGGATTAGCCCCGTTCTTCAGGCTTCCGCCCGTTAACCCCCTGTTAACCTTCGCCGTTTTTGGGATTTTCTTGATTTCGCTAAGTTATTGATTTTATTGGTGAGCCGTCCAGGAATCGAACCTGGAACCTACTGATTAAGAGTCAGTTGCTCTGCCAGTTGAGCTAACGGCCCACACTCTTGTAACTCTTTGCTGCGGCGTATCTTGTGCGATTGTCCTCTAAAGCGCATCAGCCTCCGCAATTGCCAGTGTAGCAGGATTTGCGACGGTAGGCTGTCGATTTTCGGGTCCCAGAGCCCGATTTGCCGCGTCCAACCGCTCGATTGCGTCCTCCAGTGCCGCCGGAGTTGGGTGACAGTATCTTGCGGTCATGGTTATCGAGCTGTGCCCGGCAATCCGTTGCAATGTGAACGGATCAACTCCAGCCTCTCCCAAACGCGTTAACGCCGTGTGGCGCAGGGAATGTATAACAAACTCCGGGTTCAGGTTCAAGGCTTGTCGCAGCTCGGCATGGATGTGATCGAGTGAACTAACCAACAGGGGCAGTGCCTCGGGCTTTGCAAAGACGAATTCCGAGCTGGAGTCCTTGAGCCGCTCCTCCAGCATTGCTCTTGCCCGTGCAGTGAGGCTTATGTTCCGTTTGGCGTACCTGCTCTTCCCGGCTGCAATGTGGATGAAGCCTAATCGGGCTCCTTGAGCAGGCTGGAAATGAACGTCCTTCCATTGAATGGCGACTGCCTCTCCTATGCGGAGTCCCGTATCGAGGAGGAGCACTGCAATGTCGTGCAAGGGTTGCGGACACGCCTCAAGGTACCGCCCCTCGTCTTCGCGGGAGAGGATGAATTCCCGGATTCGCTCACCTTTAAGCAGAGTCACTTTCGGAACACGGTTAATGACTCCCCGGTCATACGCGTAGCGGAGCAACCTCCGCAGCGTGGCTAACGCGCGATTGACGGAGGCAGCGGAAACCTTCTGAATTCTCCACTGCACGAAATCCTCGATCAGCCCCGCACTGATCTTGTTCAACGGCTCATTCGCCAGGGGCTCGAATTCCAGTAGGCGTTTCAACTGCTGACCGTAGAATTCAATCGTCCTCGGCTTGGCAGCGCACCGAACTTGGATTGCATCAATGAATGTCTGTGCGAAGTCCTTGAGGAGCGGAGCTGGAGGCTTCTTCTTGAGTTCCAATTCCCCGTCGATCAAGGCAGTTCGATACTTCGCCTCAGCCTGCCTTGCCTTTCGGGGATTGCCCTGTTTCGTGGATTTCTGGATGTGAACTCCATTGTGCCAAAATGAAAAGTAGTAAATATCACCGCGTTTATAGATGCTCATTTCAGCCTCGCGATAACGTCGCCTAAGTTCAGTTCAATGCGTAGTTCGCCAACGCCGGGGGTTTCGGTCACGGACCATCGCTCACCCCCGCGCTGGACGAAAAGCCGTGATGCGAGAGTTGAGGGTATTAGCGGCAGAATTTCAGCGATAGCCCCCTTCGCCAATCCTGCCCTATCTAACGCCGCTGCAACACTTACCTTGAATGCATCCTCCGCACTGAAGTACCTTCCCTTTCGTGATCTCACTGAGGGAGTTAGAGTTAACCGTGTTTTCCCTAGAATCCAGCCCTTGAGACGAAAGCGAGAGATGCCAGCGATCTTCGCAACCTGTGCCAGTTCAAAGACTTGCATTGCTGAGCCTCCATGTAGAATGCCTACCCTCTTGCTTTTTAGTCCCGATTATGGTATAATGTATCTCAGTGCTACCCTAAATGGTACCACTGAGCACCCCCTCTGTCAAGAGGGAATTGGAGGTTTCAATGGAAAACGTCTTCACGCTGGGAATCCAGGACGCTGCAAAGGCTCTCGGCATCAGCCCCTGGACTGTCAGGAAGTACGTTTGGGACGGGCGCATTCGAGCCACGAGAATCGGAAGGCGAGTGACGATCAGCGTTAAGGAATTGCAGCGGATCGCTGAGGAAGGCATTCGGAATGCAGCCTAACGACGCGCAACGCAAGGTCGAATCATCGGCGATTTCACCGATACCCCAATCGCGTAGGAAGCTCTCTACAGAAACCACGAAAGCAATCTCACTGACTGCCTCAAAAGCCCTCTAGCATCCCTCTAAAATCAACAAGTTACAGCCACGAAATTGAGCGGACAGCACATCCCCTACCTGTCCGCTGGAACTTGGTAACAGGCATTTCAGGGGGAGAGAGGTCCGAATGACATGCATTGAGTGTGGGAGGGAATTTCCCGGACGCAAGGGCCAGCGGTTCTGTAGTGACCTATGCCAGAAAAGAGCTTACCGGAGATCACCGAGAACACAGGCTGCTGCGCGGAGCAAGAGGGTCCGCCCGAAGACTGGAGTCCATTGGAGTGACGCCGAATTGGCCGAAATGGGTCCGGGGCTACGGCGCTATATCGAGGCTCAACTTGATTCACACGGCTTCGTCGTAGCGCCGAAAAAGGTGGAGTTTCAGGACTTGGCAGAAACAGCGTAAATCGCTTTTCGTGCTATCGGTGAAATCACCGATGGCAAGAAAAGCACTGCGCAGTCCTACAGCCGCGCCGGGCGGCAAGACCCGGCAGAATGACGGAGGACTAGAACGAGAAGAGCATGAGTAGGAAAATCCGCAACGCGTCACTGCAGGAAATCCCGCAGGAACAATCACAGGAAAGCCCCGAACAATGGATGACCTTTGAGTCCGCAGCGCGGGAGCTGGGCTGCTCAATGGAGTGGCTCTCTCTCACTGCCTGGGCTCTTGGTCTGCCTGTTCGGAGCAAGGAGGAATATGACCGACGAATTTAAGACCGAAGACCTACCGTTAGCGTGTTACATCATAGCCCGGCGAGCACTCCCCTTTTTGGGATGCCTGAAAAATGGCGGAGGGAGGGCGTGCTTCCTTTTTGCCGCTCCCGCTCAAGCTGGGGAGGCACTTGAGGCAGAGTACATGAGCGGCGGGCAGGTTTCTGCGCTCGAATACCATGCGGCTTTGCGCCAGCTACGCAAGGCGATGCACGTCGTTGGGTTCTAGTGAAGGACGGAAAGGAGAAAAGACGCGTATGTTTCGCACAGAGGATTTAACGCTCGCCTGCTACCTCTACGCCACACGAAGATTGAACTTCGTGCGGTGTGAGGCAGTGCCGGGGAGAAGTAGAGTCACGTTTATTTTTGACGATCCCGAATCGACCGGGGAGGCGATAGCTGATGAGGTTCTCCACGGCGCTCGGTGTAGTGCGGTGAGTTTGTTCGACAGTTTGCATCATCTACGGAAAGTGATGAGGTTAGCGGAAAGGAGCAGATATGACGGGACCTTCCCAGCCGAAGCCGTTCAGTGATATGGGTCCCTTTGATCCCGTCATCATCACCGATGAAAACATTGAGGCGTACATGGAGGAACAGTTTCCAAACAACGAGGAAGCGAAAGCGCAAATGCGTGAGTGGTTCGCCGGAATCAAGAAGTTCGTTAAGGGGTGTGAACGCTGTGGACTCCAGACCTACGCTGATCTTGAGCCCAACGCAGGGGAAGCATCCTTCATCGTGGAAGACCTTATCCCCACGAAATCTGTCGGAATCCTTGTCGCCGAGTGGGGGACGGGAAAGAGTCCCCTCGCCATGCAGCTTCAACTCAGCGTTATGAGTGGCGTGAAGTTTCTAGTGTCATCGATCATCTGAAAACGTAGTTTTTTGATCACACGCCGGTAGATAGACCCTCAACATCATCCGCGCCGAAGGCGCAGACATCATCCAAAAATCGGTTATTGTATTGGCCCTGAGGAGGAGGGGTGACCCCGGCC
>JAIQGI010000117.1 GCA_020072565.1 Terriglobia bacterium | reverse complement strand
ATGAGCCCCCTTGGCACGAGCTGAGGGGCTTGGCAACCCATAGAAATGCCCGGAATTTCGCGCACCGGCGTGGCGGCAACGCGGGAGCGGAAGTTTCAGGGCTTAGGCGAACGGTTGTCCGTGGAAATCCAGGCTAGCCAGTCTTGCGGCCATACCTCGCATCGCAAGAGAAACCGGAGGCGATGTCTTGATTGCAGATGTCAAAGAAGATCTGGCCGGCGCTCTGGATGAGGCAATATCTAATCTAAAACAAGGATATGTTTTGGGGTTTGTCCCTTCCAACATCGGCGAGGCGGGAAGTTATCATCGGCTTGACGTTCAAATCAGGGAGGAGAGACGTTGCCCCAAGTGCCGGATTCAGGCGCGCATCGGCTACTATGCCGGCGTGCAGACCGGCCCGGGCTCGATCCCTGAAACTCCTGCAATCAAGGCTTCCATTGGCCCGATTGCGGACATCGGCTTCGTACAGATGAATGTGGGCGCAGGCATGACGGTTCAGCTGGATGGGAGCGGATCCGGCGATCCCGCCGGGAATCCAATCACCTATCGATGGTGCCTCACGGCGCCTGCGGGAAGTTCGGCGGTCTTATCCGGGCCCGAAGATCCGAGGCCGAGCTTCATGACGGACAAAGCCGGCAAGTATGTCGTCGAACTCATCGTAAGCAACGGCGACCTGTCCAGTGCGGCCGCAAAGGCATTGGTGCTGGTGAGAGATCCGAGGGAGGGTGTGGATTCTCTTAGATCCCCCGATATGTCTCGGACTATTATCAGATCCGCTCTCAACCTCATAACAAACCAGCCCGACCCGGAAGAAGCGGCTGTACAGAAGTCAATCATGGCTGCCCGCGACTACAATTGGGATCTCGACGGTCTAGCAATAGACGTCGACATTACAACTGCGAGGGACGCCAAAAACAAGCCCTTGGTCAAGATCGACCTCCAAATCGGAGCTGAGAATGTCGCCTTCAGGGTTGACGGCGACCGGCATGTGGGCCAACTCAGGATCACGGCCTTTTATGCCGATTCCAAGGGCAAGCTCCTGGGCGCCGACTGGAAAAGGATGGATCTGCATCTCTATGAGGCGACCTATCAGCGCATCTTGCAGAAAGGAATCGCGTATTCCACCACGATCCCTCTCAAATCACCCAGCCAGATCATCAGGGTGATCGTCTATGATCTCGGGAGCAACCGAATGGGCAGCCGGCTCATGAGAGTGAAGTGAAATGGCGAGGGAGGTGAAGCCGCGCCGCCACTATGACCGGGAAGGGGAAGGAGGGTATGCCGGCACCACCGGTGCGCCCGCCGATTGGTGCTGGTCCTGAAGGATAGATGGTTTATTTGGACACCCATCAAATACACGGCAAAAAGTGGGTGTCCACGATTACAACAGAGCCGCAAGGAACGCACTGGGAATGACTTAATCGTCGTGGGAGTCACGCCCTCAGGGAAATGGGGACAATTTGTCACCCATTTCCCTGACACGGCAATGTGACTTTATTTCTTGGGAATGAGGGACTCGATGCTGTTGGCTGCGCCGCAGCTGACCGGCGCAGGCATCCTCTCGGCTGAGCCGGTCCCGCCTGCTCCGCGTGCTACGCCACCACCGACTCCGACTCCTCTGCCGCCGGCGCCTGCTCCGCCCGCGACTCCTCCACCTCCGGAACGCGCGACACCGCCAACAGTGTCGAGCCTGGCGGTCAACAACTGGAGCATGAGTTCCGGTGCTCCCGGGCCGTCATCCACCAGGAGCCATAAAGGTGCACTGGCGCCGCCTTCAAGAACAGGCTCGCTGCAGAGCAACTCATACGTGCTGCCGTTCCACTTAAAGCGGATGGAATTCCCCTCGATCGTGCCCGCAAGGCTAAAATCGTACCTATCCCAGGCTTGCGTGGACATGATGAACCGCTGTTGCGGCTTGAGGGAAAAATGGACAAGCCTGCCGTTGCACCCGCCGCTTCCGACCGAGGCTGTCAGCTTGCCGTCAACGACCACATCGAATCCGAATGCCCAGATGTTCGAGGTATCCGGGACCTGGCCCGCTTGCACGCCTGCCGCAGATGAATTCTGCATCATGATCCGGTGCGTGGAAGCCACCTTGATGATGTCGGAAATCTTGCCGCCCGTCTCCGGATTGGCGAGAATCTCCATGGAGAGGACGTCGCCATCCGAGACCCGCTGGGAAGCCGGATACTGGGAAGGCAAGAATGTCACGTTTGGTTGAACCGGAGCGGAGTCGACCCGCGCCGCAACAGTGGGCGCTCCGCGCGTCACGGCCCCACCACCAACGCCGCCACCGCCTCCGCCAACGCGTGCACCAGCGGCTCCGCCAATGCGTCCACCAGCACCGCCTCCGCCGGGGATGCCGGACTGGAATTTCTGCAGGCTTTCGGGGCTGAGCGCTTTCACGGTCACAAGGAACTGGCTGGAATTCGGCACTGCTTCGACGACAAAATCGTAACCGAAGTAGAACGACCCGTCGGCATTGAAAATGACCCTCTGAATCGCGTCACTGCCGACGTAAGTGCGTCCCTGGACGATCCGCTGGCCACCCTCGGATGTCAGAATGGGCCTGAATGACACGAGGATCCTGTGAAAGGTAACCAGAGATCCTACTCCAGCACCGCCTCCCCCTCTGCCGCCCCCACCCGGGACAGCCTGCTGAAATCCCCACGCCGAGACCGCGAGGGTCATACTCAGAATCAAGAGTCCGCGCAATTTAACGTTCATTTTTGTTCTCCTTTTAACACGCGTATTTGAAGTTCAGCTACCGGGCGATAGCCGGTAAGTTCCATAGGCAAGCTTTCATTCTCCAGCGTTGCCGTCCCATGGGACGCACGCTGCCGTGAACTACCGGCAGGGACCGCCGGCAGATAGACGATCTGGGTCACGACTTTTTCCCGGACCACGGGAACTTCGACCACCCTTTCAGGCATAGACAGGACAGGAGCCGGAGGACTTGCGGAGAAAAGGAAATGACCGATGACCGTCATCGACGCCAGTTGCAGGACCAGCAGCAAGGCAAACACAGGCGCAGGCAGCCGCACCGGCTTCCTCCATACCGACACACGGCGGGGCAGCATTCCCGAGTACGTGGCGGCGATGCGCGCATCCAGATGGGGCGGAGGATCAGGTATCCGCCACTCTTGCAGAAGTTCCTTCAAGTCCCTTTCCATCTACAATTCCTCCACAGTCTGCGGATCGGAATTCCCGTTAAAGTAAGGCGCGAGGAGTCTCCTGAGATTCGTCCGGGCGCGATGCAGGCGCGCCTTAACCGATCCGAGATCGGCGCCCACGATCGCGGCCACTTCGGCGAGAGGAAGTTCTTCGTATTCGGCCAGCACGAGAACTTCCCTCTGCCTGGTTGGGAGACTGCCAACTGCGTACTTCACCACGTCGCATAGCTCCTTACCGAGGAGTTGGTCCAATGGACCGGCCGGCGCGGCAAGATCCATCGGGAGTTCCTCGGTTGCATCGTTGTCGGGTTCGCGCAGATGCTTTCGCGCCAGGTTGTGTGCGGCTGCGTAGAGATAGGTCCGCAGCGACGCGCGACCGGGATCGAATCTGCTGAAGTTACCGATCAACGAAGCGAAGCAATCGTGCATTACGTCCTCTGCCGCGGCGTGCGAACCGAGCAGGCGCAGCGTGTAGCTGTAAATCCCCTTGCGATAGCGTTCGTACAGCAGAAGAAATGCCGCTTCCTCCCCTGCTTTTGCACGACGGATTAATTCCGCGTCGTTCATGGGTGACTGTCCGGGAAACCGCCAACCGACACCAGAAAAGATGACAAAGACAGCGCCATATATATTTGCAAATGATCACCGCATGCAGAGAAAAGCGGCGCCGGGACGCCGCACTCCAAAGCCGCTGCGCGGCTCACTCAAACGCGCGTTCGGGTCCATACGGTCCGACCGCGCGTCTTTCCATCGATCAGGCTCTTGATGGCTCCACCTTATCCAATCTCGAATCTGATTCGGCGCCTACAGTATTATTACCTCGGCGCACCAAAAAGGTATGTTTCAATGATAGTAATTCGCTCTTTCCAGGCAGGAGGAGGATGGGATCACTTGGGGTGGAGATCACCCGGAATTATTACAGCGGTCAGGTGATGCAAGGGGTCTTCACCAAGCCGCGGAGAGCGAATCGAGAAAAAAGGTGAGGGGAAACCTTCCCCCTGCTCGGAGAATGCTTCGTCCCTTTTCCTGTCATCAGCGGGGCACACCTTTGTCGTGAGAGCCTGGTTCTGTTGCGCAATGACCGTCAGGGCAACGTGTCGAACGCTTCAGTCGATGCCGTCAAACAAGCGGCCGGCGGCCTCCCAGGCAAAAAAATCGGCATCCCTTTCCAGTGTTGTGGAAGCCCGGGGCGGCGGCGGCAGCGGCGGGGATCCCAGATTTTGAGGTGACGCAGGATCTTTTCGATCACGGCAGGATCTTCGATGAAGGTCTCCACATTCCAGATACTTGCGCATCACCTCGCCGATGACGGGGCGCCAGGTGCCGTACTGTTGCCGGTAGCGGTCGTCCCAGACGCGCGCGAACTCCTCGAAATAGTCTTCCACGAGCGCACAGAGAGAGCCGGCTTTCGCGTTACGCGGTTGATAAACGGCTGCAGGTGTTCTCTCCACGCCCTACATAACAGTCAGCTGCGGATTAGCGAGAGAGTTTGCCGACTGCGCCGGCAAATAGAATTTGAGGACAAATTCTATTTGCAACACAGTTGCATTAATAATATTCTTGCGCTCGAGATTTTAATGTTCGGAAGCATGCCATGAAGAAGACGACTCAACTCTTAAAGACTACTGGGCTCCGACGAACTACCGCGCGGGAAGCCATACTGCAGATGCTTGCCAGTGCAGGACGCCCGCTCTCGCACCAGGACATCCTCAAGCGACGAAAAGGGACGGTATCCCTCGACCGGGTGACGGTCTACCGAACCCTTGAAACCCTGCAAGAAGCGGGCCTTCTTCACCGAATTCAAGGCATGGATGGAAGCTGGCGGTTTTGCAGACATAAGTCCGAATCTCCCGACAAGTGCGCCGGCAACCACATCCATTTCCTTTGTTCAAGGTGCGATCAAATGTCCTGCCTGCCGGAGCAGCCCCTTCCGTGGGTTGCGGCCCCCGTAGGCGCGACTATTCACAGCAAACAATTGGTGGTTTATGGCCATTGCGCCGCATGCGTCGCCAAGGTAAAGGCTGTTGGCAAGAATCGTTAGGCCGTTGGTTTGTATCTTGCCGAATAGTGTCCTGGCGTGGAGGAGAGATCTGGTGTTTCATCGTCTGACCTTACGATCGATAGCTACAATGTTGTTGGGTTTCGCAGTACTTCCAATCCAGCTTGCTCATTCTCAAGCCGCCAGGGGATCCATCGGTGGAGAGGTGCGCGATCCTTCCGGAGCAGCAATTGCAAATGGGCAAATCAAGCTGGTTGAAATCCGGACCAATCAGGAGTACGCGGCTGAATGAATGATAGGGAATTGTTTTGGAGCGGGTCGGTGGGGATGGTGCAGCTGGCCTGGAAGCATCTCGAAAATATCCCCGATTTCGGATGGGAAGCAGCTGCCGCGTCCTTGAAAGGGAGCCCCAGGAGGGGAGACGGGGAGGGGGAGCGGGTCGGGACGTCCCGACCCGCTCCCCCTCCCCGGGCCCGCGCTGATTTCTGGCACACTCAAGGCAAGGGCGGCCGTCTTGAAAGCACATGAGCCCGGGACCGCCTCAGCCGGCCGCGTCCGGCGACTGGCCGGCCTTGTCAAGGCCGGCGATCTGCTCATGGTATTGGATCGCTCGCCCGGCGGGGCGCGGCGGCGGACGCTCGGGCCGGTGCCACAGCTTCAGGTGGCGCAGGATCCTTTCAATCACCGGGCCGTCGCCGATCAGGCTGATGATCTTAAGGGCGCCGGAGCAGCGGGGG
>JAIQGI010000116.1 GCA_020072565.1 Terriglobia bacterium | reverse complement strand
CGCGGCATTTTCCATCAGGGCATAAGCCGATCGTCGATGCTATGAGCGTCTGAGCACATGTCTGGAGTTTTATCTGCGCCGCCCAGTTGTGCGGCGCCGGCAAGTGAACAGATGGCGCCCTTTCATAATGCGTATTACGTTAGATCTCTGTCGGAAGTGCTCCGGAAGAAAATAGTCGAACATGGCGCAAGGTCGCGCCCGGAGCACTTTTGATAGAGACGTATGAAGTGAGCCGCTGGCGCAGCGCCCGACAGGGCACTCCCTATGGGTTTTCTATCGGCGTGGGGAATAAAAGAAACCGTGGCTGAGAACTCAGATTGCATCCTGTTTACAGTAGACCGGATCTGCGCAGCCGTAAGGCGCTCAACGATGCACATGGTCCTATAAGGATAGGTAAAATTGCCTGCCTTTGGTAGGAAAATAGGGACGCAACCCCTGCCGGACAGAACCATCCGTGGCTAGGTCGGCCACATCTCGGCGCAGGTCATGAAGCGCTACTCCCACATCTGCCGGCAGGAGCTCAACCGCGCAGCGGCGGCACTTGGGACGAAGTTCCCCAAGCAGGTGCTGGTTATCACGCCGGAGGATGCCGATGGCGCCACGGTCAATTAAGAATTATCCATGTCAGGCGGGCGGAAGGTTCCGAAATCGGGACTTCGTCGGGGTTAAGGCGCAGTCTCAGAGTAATCCGTTAACCCCCCGGAATTCCATAAACTGAGACCACTTCGCAGTGAAAATTCAATTTCCGGGCTGTCGCGACGGTTCTTTAGCAGACAAATCAGAGAGCCGAATCCACGACTACTCGCCGCGCAGCACGGTCATTGGGTCTGTATGAATCGCCCGCCGCGCGGGCATCAGGATAGCCAGGAACGCCACCGCCGCTACGGCCAGCATGGCCCCGGCTAGGGCCAACGGGTCCGCCGGGCTTACGCGATAGAGGAACGCGGAAACGACCCGAGCTAGCGCTACCGCGCCAATCATGCCGATCGCCGCCCCAATCGCCACCATCGAAAGGCCCTGCCGCAGGACCAGTCTCAGCACATCGGCTGTGCGCGCTCCCATCGCCATGCGCACGCCAATCTCGTGGGCGCGGCAAGTGACTCCGTGCGATACTACGCCATACAGGCCTACGCCCGAGAGAAAGATTCCCAGGATTGCGGAGATCCCCAACAAGCCCGCTGCGGCTTTCCAGAGGAAGAACGCCAAGCCCATCTGCTGGCGCAGCGTGACCAACGAATGAAGGGTCACGCCGGAAACCGCATCCCGGAATGTTTTGCGGACGGATTCGGCCATCGCCGCCGGATCGCCCGCTGTCTCGATCAGCACGGTTCCCCCTCCGCGCGAGAACAGGAAGAAGAATGGCGTTGGCGGTTCCAGCAGCGCTTGGTACTTGCCGGTCTCGACCACACCGACGATCTGGCGATCCTTGCCGTCTACTCGAAAAAACTGGCCTAGGGCGCGGCCGGCATCGCCCCAGAAACGGCGCGCCATCTGCTCGTTCACAATGGCGACCCCCGCGGAATCGGATGTTGTGAAATCGCGGCCGCAGAGGATCGCCGTGCCCATCGCGGTGAAATACTCGGGGCCCGCTGCATTGCCGCTGATCCCCACCGGCTCGTCTGTCACACCCGCAATGGAGACCTGCCGCGCACCTCCACCCGAACCGCTGAGCGGCGGCTCCTGGACGGAACTGACGCGGCGCACTCCGGGAACTGCCCGTAACCTGCCGAGCATATCCTCATAGTTGAAATTGGGACGCTCCGCGTTCGGGAGCAGGGTGGCGAAGAGTACATGCCGTCCCGTGTCAAAGCCTGGCCGAATGTTCTGCACTTGGAAATAGCTCCCCACCAACAGGCCAGTTCCGACCAGCAGGAATTGCGAACACGCGATCTGCGCAATAATAAGGCCTCCCCGAAACCAGGACCGCGATTTGCCGCTGGACGTCTCGCCTTTGAGTACCGCTACGAGATCCGGACGCGAAACGCGCAGAGCGGGCAGCAGACCCGCGGCTAATGTGGTGATCATCGAAAGCAGCAGGGTGTAGGCCAGCAGGCGGGCATCCACGCGCAGACCCAGGTCGAACGTCATGGGTAGCGACGGTAGAACCGCGGGGACCGCCTGCATCAGCCAAAGTGCGAGCAGGAGACCGAGTCCGGCGGCTGCCAGCGCCAGCAGCAGACTTTCGGCGAGCAATTGCCGGAGCAGGCGCCAACGCCCCGCGCCAAGGGCCAGGCGCATCGCGAACTCCCGTCGCCGCGCCTCGCCTTGGGCCAACCGGATTCCCGCGACATTCGCGCAGGCTATGAGGAGCACCAGGCCAACGAGTGAAAGTATGATGGCGCCGAGCACGGCCTTCCCAGGATCGTTCACTGGTCGCAGGACTACGACCTTGCCTCGATTCGTGGCGGGATACTCCTTCGTGAGTTGCGTCGCGATGGCGCTCAATGCTGTCTCGGCCTGCTGGCGGCTGACGCCGTCGCGCAATTGGACCGTGACATCCACCGATATACTGCCGCGCTGCATCAGATCTTTGCGAGCTATCCTGTCCAATAGGGAGGCGGCGCTCAACGGAACCCACATGTCGAAGGGCGTCACGTGTTGGATCGGCTCCCGGAAGTCGCGTGCCGCCACTCCGACGACATGGAACGGCTGGAACTGAATCATGACGGTCTTGCCGGCGATATCGGCCGCCCCGCCGAATTTCCGCTGCCACAGCGAGTAACTCAGCATTACGGGAGGCGCGCCTTCGAAGCGGGCGTCACTCTCCACCAGTGTCCGTCCCACGGCGGCACGTACCCCCAACAACGGGAAATAGTTTTCGGAAACCATTTCCGCGGACACGAGTCCGTTGGCGCCGTTCACGTTGAGTATCACACCGTGGCCAAATGCGGCTATGAAATCGGCCACATCGCGCCCGCGCGCCTGGTAATCCAGAAAATCGGGATAGGTGGTATTTTCAATTACGCCCGCGCGGTCGGCTTTGGCGTAGAGGAAGAATATTTGTGAGCTCCCCTGAACCGTGGCGGGCTTCAAGAACAGTCGGTCCACGACGCTAAACAGCGTGGTGTTTGGACCGATGGCCACGGCTAGCGAAAGCACAGCGACCGCCGTGGTTCCGGGATTCTTCGCGAACATCCGGAGGGCGTAGCGGGCGTCCCGCCAGAGGTCTTCCAGCCAGCGCGCCGGCCGAACATCGCGGCATTCTTCTTTGACTTGCTCCTGCCCGCCCATCTCGACACGCGCGCGGCGTCGTGCCTGATCCGGATTCATCCCGGTCTTGATCTTCTCTTGCACCAGCATTTCCAGATAAGAGTTGATTTCCTCACTCAACTCTCTTTCCCGACGATCCTTGCGCCAAAAGGAGCGCACTGCGTTCGCCACTCGCGCAAACACCGGCATGTCCGGCCCCCTTTACACTGTCTCCAGCACTCTTGTGACTGCCAGGGCAATACGTTCCCAATTCCTCTGCTCCTCATCCAGTTTCCTGCGGCCCGCCGGCGCCAGCTTGTAGTATTTGGCCCGACGGTTGTTCTCCGACTCCCCCCATGTACCCAAAATCCAACCCTCCTGCTCCAGGCGATGCAGGGCGGGAAAGAGGGAACCTGCCGGCACTTGAAAGGCTCCCATGGTGATCTGCTCGATGCGTCGTGAGATGCCCAGCCCGTGCATCGGTTCAAGGGCCAGAGTTTTCAGAATCAACATATCCAAGGTGCCGCGCAGAAGATCAGACCTGTCCTGACTCATGCAACCTCCGCACTGAACGACTTCTATAGATTTTCTATACGAAGACCGGCCGACAAAAGTTCCCTCTTCCCAAGGGACAATTTAGGCAATGGAGCCGGACCACGCCAAATATTTGCATTTACACAAGATCCTCCTGTGGAAGGGGCGTGGGAGGGGTCTTAGGTGAAGATTTCCGGGCTGTTTTCTGCATCTAACACCAAACTGCCTTGAGGAATTGATCCGTTCACATGCTAGATGGCGGTATGGAGCTGATGCATGGTTCCCTGCACATGTTCTGAAACTTCAGCGGGTTGAGTTCAAGATAGAATTTCGAATCGAGGCACACGAATTCAGAGGCACGAGCCATTCGGCGACGGACAGGGTCTCAGAATCGCCTGATGAAGGCGATGCCGCCCAACTGCCCCATCTGTTGCAGAATCCAGGCACGCCGTTCCTCCACATATGCTGAGGGCGCGCGGAAGGGCCTGGTGCCGATCAGCCCGTCCTTTTCGGAGAGCAGCCCGGCCACGGAGTGGATCTTGGTGGTTTCGATCGCCTCGTCGAAGCTCATGGCGGGGAGAATCGCCGGCAGGCGGCGCGCGAGCATGGTCTTGCCTGATCCGGGCGGGCCTATGAGAATAATGTTATAGCTGGTTTAACTCCGCCTCGTTCTGCGTTCGAGACCGCCGCCGGTTGCCCCCGCACTCCCGGAGAGCGAGATCGATGATCTCAGTTTTTGGTGACTGTGAGAGATCAATCCGTCATGCCGGTAGGAGACGTGTATGAAAACTCTAAGATTCCCATGATTTGTAGCATCGTTTTCGCTGTACAATACGCTTACAAATGCCTATGGATTTGAAGACGAAGTCGGCAGCATCGCCCTGCTCTTTGACAAATCGCTCCGGGTTTGGAGTATCCAGCAGGGAAAGATAGTTGCCACTGTCAAGGGGCGTGCAAATGCCAAGCTTCTAGCATACCCGCATAAAGAGAATTGACGCATCGATATCGGCGCTATTTCTTCACAAGGATTGGATTTTCAAAACTTATTTTACGGATGGAGGTATCCAATGCGAACGCGAAGCTCTCTTGCAGCATTCCTCCTGATTCTGCCGATTACGACCTACGCACAAAACCTTTACCCACGCAAGGATCTGGCCTTTGCCCAAATTGCAGTAGGAGGCGGCTATGAATCCGTCTTGAATCTGACGAATCGTGGGACAAGTAGCTACAATGGCACGCTCAGTCTATTCCGTGCTTCGGGACAGGCTTGGAGTCCACTGGTGAACGGGAATGCCATCACAAATGGGAAAATGGATTTTTCTCTGGAGCCCAGTGCGACCCGGACCGTGCGGATTACTGGGTCAGGCGGGGTTGAAGCGGGGTTTGCCACAATCAAGGCGTCGGGCCAAGACCTAACCAGTTTCCTGGAGGGAACACTGACCTATTATGTACTGTCCGAAGGAAGGGTTGTGGATAGCATCGGCGTGCTGCCTTCCAGCGAGACTTATCTTGCCACTATCCCGTTTGATGATTTCTCTACCATCGCCCTCGCCCTTGCGAACCCCAATACCGCTGCGGCAATGACGCAGCTGACTCTGTTCTCCGAAACGAACGCCCAGGTAAGTAATCTGGGTCAGGTGCTTCAGCCAAATCAGCACATACCACAGTACCTATGGCAGTTCTTCCCAAGCGTCCAAATGACCAAGGGACGGCTAGAGATACAATCCGATCTTCCCATCCTGGGAACGGCGCTTACCGACGCAGGCGGTCAATTCTCCTCTCTGCCCTTAGTTCCTGCGGTCAAATCCTACAGTTTCACAATGGTCACCCAAAACGGCATTAGCGGTGAATTGAGTATCTGGATAGATGGCGCCTACGTAAGCGGATATGTTCGTTTTGTGGTAGTTGAGGGACAACCCCAAAATCCCCCACCAGTTCTACGCCTGAGCGGTCTGTTCTCCGACGGGATTCTCCAATTATTCGACGGAGTCCCACAGGCGCCGTTTATCGATTACTATCTCTTCAACCCGTTTTCGTTATCGATGACCAAGGTAGACGGATATCGTCAGCAGTTGCGTGACAATAAAATTTTCACGCCTGGCAGCGGAACGAAAACGACGCTCACTGCAATCAAATAGGACGGTCGTTTAAGGCAATGACGCGGACGGACTTGGAATGATGGCACATAGGAAGGACAAGCTGGCTACTGTTCTCACCCTCCGGGCGCACCCCCCTGCAGGCAGGCCCCTCCGCTGCTGATAAGATGCGATGAACTGAACCGGTGGGAACCGTTTCAATTCCGCGTTATGGGATTTTGGCGAAATTTACCGGCCAATCGGGACTCTGTAGAAGGAAAATGAAGTGAGATCACCATGGGTAGTGCTGGCTGTGACTGAGGTGGGTTATTCTCTTTCAGGTGCCGTTTTGGCTCGCATACTTGAAAG
>JAIQGI010000115.1 GCA_020072565.1 Terriglobia bacterium | reverse complement strand
ACCGATGGCGTTGACCTTTGAGCGCAGGCGCATTTCACCAGTCGCGATGTCCCCTTGAAGCCCCTTTATCTCTTCCTCAACCGAAACCTGCGTCCTGGCGGGCTTCTCTTCGACTGGACCAGTCGGCGGGAGTTCTTCGGCGGGTCCGCGCGCCTGAGTGCCGAGGAAACGGCCTCGTTCTCCTTGCGGGAATTTGTCCCCGAGCACTTGCACAACCGCATATCTGGCGTTTTCGGTTCGCTGCCGCTGCCATGCGCCTTGGGACGGCGACCACTTGAAGCCCCGCGATTTCAGTTTGATGATCGTCGTCGAGTCGGGCTTGGCGTCAAAGAACAACTGAATCCGGTTCGCCTCGGCATTGTCAACGATGTGGCCACCCTCGAATTCCAGTTCGCCGCCCGGTGTTGCACGGGTCTGCTCGATGCCAGAAACACGCGCCTTCATGCGTTTGATGTTGGCGAGGTTGTTTTGCAGCTGGTAGTCGGCAAAGCCCACACGCCCGGCGTAATCGGGTTGAAGCACCTTGGCTGCGGTTTCTTTGCTGATGTCCAGGAGATTTGCGATTTGCTCTATCTTCTGCTCATCCGTGAGTCCCTTCTTGCGGACAATGGCGTTCGCCAGCCGCATGGCTTCCTGGTGCTTCTCGGCCTTGTCGATCTTGGCTTGGAGCAGGTCCGGAGCGTTTTCCTTGTCTGCGGAGATTGGAGCGTTAGGGCTGTGCCGGCTCAAGGCGCGGTCGAGGTATTCCTTTGCCGCTTCGTATTCGTTCACCGCTTTGCCTTCGATCGCGTGGGCGCGCTCTGGGTTGCCTCGGTAATTGCTCCGGCCTGTCACAGTCCACGGCGGCGCAACCTCGCGGGCGCGCGTGAACTCCTTTGCCATGTTCAAGCGTGCGGCCCGCAGTCTGGATAGGGCGTTTTCCACGTCCTCCGGAATCTCATTCACGCCATAACGCTTCAAGCGGTCGATGGCCTCCTGCCTCCATTGGGCCGACTCTGCGTTGAATGAGGCGTTCTCTTTTGCAAGATCCTTCGGGAAGTGCGAGAGGCGATTGAAGCGCTCGACGTCCTGCGAGGTGAATGGCCCCGCCTCGGTTGGCTGGGGCTCCGGTATAGTCCGCGCTTCCTCTGGCCTCTCGAAGAGCGGCCCCTGAAGCAAGTTTGTCTGCTGTGGCGCCGGTCTCAATTCTCCCGGCTTCGGCGCAACCCGTGGCGCTTCCTCTCTCGCTACCGTGCCGCCTCGAAGCGCAAACGGTTCTTCCCCGAATAGCTCCTTTGTCTTTTCGTCGCGGTAGCGGGCGAAACCTTCTTCACCCTTCCATGGACCTGTTACGACCTCTCCCGGTTCTGTCTTTCCCTCAGCGACAGCAATCCTCCCTTTGAGGTTTTCCATCGCAGAATCGAGATAATCGAAATGATCCGAATCTGCTTTCATTGCGTGTTCCCATATATCCTCGGGATACCCATACTTCGCTTTCAATCTTGTTATCCAACGATCTGCGTAGTCCTGTGTTTCATATAGCTGTATTCTCAGTTCATTTGCATCCTCTTTGACTCCAGGTTTCCTCTTCTGAAAGTCAAATATCCGCGCAAACCCTTCCTCGCCGGGTTCCCTGATCGGCGGTTTTTCCTCGCCGGCCATCTTGAACTCTTCGGGCCTGAACTCCGTCTCTCCCAGCCTGCGCTCAAGTTCCTCGATGTGCGCCTTGGCCTGCTCGAGTTCGCGAGCTTCGGCAATGTCCTGGAGGCCGGCCCTGGCCTTCTTCGGGTCTGCCAGCGCCTCAATGAGGCTGTCGGGCAAGTCATAGTTCTGGTAGCCAAGGTTGCCGAGTTCACCGCCGAGTGTGTCAAGTCCGTGCGTGGCGCCGTTCTTCTGCACGGCAAGTCGGATCCCCTGCGGCACACGCTCCTGCCAGTCGGTCCACAACCCGGCCTTACGGATCTTCTCGGGGTCGATCCCGCCAAGAGACTTGATCGCATTGACTAGGCTCTTGCTCGGGTCGAATGTGGATGCGCGCCTTGGACTTGGCACGGTAATGGTTTCAACGGGCGCAAGAGGCGTCGGCGCTGCGGTTGCCGGCGGCTGCTGGACTGCCCTTTCCATCAAGGACGTCGTCGCTACGGGCTTCAGAGAGCTGATTTCGGCGGGCGTGAGTTCTTTCAGCTTCGTCATGAGTTCTCGGGCCTGGCCTGCCGTAAGTTGGCTGATTCTCCTTCCGGCGACACTCTCTACGACACTCGTGGGGATACCTCGATCATTGGCGATAGCGAAGACCGTCCTGCGCTGCACGTCGAGCATCGGTGCGTTCGGGTCGAAGGTCGCGCGAGGCAGATTGACGCCGGGGAGTGTCGCTCCGGGCTTTGCGGGCAACGTCACGGCTCGCGCGGGTTGTTGAGGAATCGGGGCAAGAGGAGCGGTTGCGGTCCCGGTCGGCTCATTCCCAAGAGCTGGCTGCATCGGAGCATTCATCTGCGCCCTGATCGACTGCTGCGGCCCTGGGAACGGACCCGCAGCAAGGGTGCCGGGCATGGGTGCTTCCGCTTGCGGCCTGGCGGTTGGCACGTTCGCCACCACGGGCCTGACACCGGGAAGCGTTGCGGCGCGCATGTCGGCCATCTTCAACAGGTCGGCGCGGTCCTTGGGTTCGAGCGCTCCGGGCTGGTCGATGAACCTGCGGATGCCCTCCAGCGATGGGCCGTCAAGATGCGGGCTCTGGATGCCGGCCTGGAGACGGTCGACCATTCCGCTGTAAGTTTGCCCGCGCTCGCGCAGGGATCGAGTCCCATGGCGCAGGAAGCCTGCCGCCATGAGACCGTCAAACACCGCTTGCGTCTTGCCTGCAGCGGCTCCAGCTTCGTCGCCGGCCATCTCGGCCTTCTTCGCTTCTTGCCAGCCGAGGATTCCTTGCCTTACGGCGTCCCCTGCAAGGAGGGTGGTGTTCAGAAATCCGAGAAACTCCAGGTCTGCCGCTGTCAATGGCCCGAGAGCGGCCATCAGCGCGATATTCTGCGGCGTGGTCATTCCCTCCAGCGCCTTCAGCGCCCCATGCAATACGGCGGGCTGTTGCGCTTCCGGGCCTGCCGTTCGCCTGATCGGGCGCGCCGTGAAGCCCCCCGTAGACATGACAGGTGTAGGCGGGCGATTCTCAGGCTCAGGTGCCATGTAAGGCTCGGTGATCTTTGACAGGGGAACCAGAGGCGTCGAGGGTATTTTCTCCAACTGCCGTACAGCAACGTCGGTTCCGGGAGTGCGCCTTGCCTGCCTCACAAACGGACCACCGCCAATGGTGAGCGTTGGTATCGCGCGTGCTGCAGGTGCTGGTGCTACCGGCGTCGGGACGGTCTTGCTCTGCATCCAAGCATCGGGGTCCGGGAGGGCTGGGGCCTGCTTCT
The DNA here is from genome assembly GCA_020072565.1 of Terriglobia bacterium. Lineage (NCBI taxonomy): Bacteria > Pseudomonadati > Acidobacteriota > Terriglobia > Terriglobia bacterium. The sequence continues at coordinate 2,980 of JAIQGI010000115.1, read as the reverse complement.
GTTGCAGCCAGGTTTCGGGATCGGGAAGGCTCTGCGCTTTCTTTTGGCCCAACCACACATCGGGATCGGGAAGCTGATTCTGAGTCACCATGTCATCGCTCCACTATCGTGTAGCCTTTTTGTCTGAATGCGGCCTCGGCCGTCGCGTAGTCCACCCTGTTTTCGGTGGCGTACTGCTGCACCACGGCCCTGGGCACGGTCTTCGCTGCGCCAGCTGCGGGCGGTGCCGCTCCTCTGCCTTGCTGCGGCTGTCTGGTGACGGTCTGCACCGGCTTGGCCGCTCCGAACCCAAGGAATCCCCCAGGCTTTCCTTCCCCGGGAGCAACGAAGGGCTGTTCGTTCGCCATGAAGCTCTCGAACAACGTGTTGAGCAGGTCGGATTTCTGCTGATCTTCGAGGTCATCGAAATTCGGGTTCAGTTTCCGTGCGGCTCCCAAGGCTGCCTCGAAGTTCCTTCTGACCGCCTCGGCGTTTGCGCCGGCCTTCGTCGCCCGGCTTTCAATCTTTGCTTGAATGAACTTCATTCGCCCAGTGATTTCCGCCTGTGTGTAGCGATTGCGCTTGTTGATCTGCTCCTGGGTGAAGGCTGCGCGATCGAGTCTTGACTTGTTCAGCTTGTCGAGCGCGAGTTGAGCAACCTTGTCGCCTTTGGCCGCACGCATGGCGAGTGCAACCTCAGTCGGGGTCTTGTCGAGCTGTTCTTTCTCGTAGGGAGTTATGGGCTCCGTTCCTTGCGCCTTCTGTTCGGCGCTGGTCGCCTCCGCCGTGGCCCTGCGTTCCTCCAGCGGTCTCAGTTTCTTCTTGTGCTCCTCCTCGGCCAGCTTCGTCAGGTAATCCAAATTCTCCGCCCCGGTCATGTTCGAGGTGATCCACTGCTGAATGAGCGGCTTCGCGGCTTCGTAGGTCGGAGGCAACTTCATGATTTCGTTCGGATCGGTGATGAGTTTTTCCTGAATCGCCTGCCGCACTCCGGCGTGATAACTCTGATCGTCAGTGACCGAGGCGGCGATCTGCGCCTTCCGTTTGGCCTGCGTGCTGTGGAGGTTCAGTTGCTCTTGCGCCTGCTTTAACTGCGCCTCGCTCATACCGGCCAGTTTCGCGTCGAAGTCCATCAGCATCCGCACACGGCCATTCTGAGCAAGTGTCCGTCTCACGCCCTCGTGGTCAGTCGAGACATTGCCCCGGTCATCCACGGTCGTGTTGAGCTTGATGGCGTCGTTCAAGGCCTTTTCGTTGGCAGCCTGCTCCTGCATCTGCTGGGTCTGCATAGTCTCCTGCTGCAGTTGCTGGCCCTGAATCTTGCCTTGGCCGATCATGTTCTTGAGCGTGAGCACCTGCCCGACCTGCTCCATTGGATTCGGTATCACGGGCGGCCGTACCTGCATTGAAATCGATGGGTCGATAGGCATGGGTTATCTCCTTCCGAGTGAAGTCATTGAATCGAAAGTTTTGCAAATTGAGTCGATGAACGCCAAGGCCCGCGCGCCTCTGACGTTCCGCAAAACTTCGTTCAGCGGTTTCGTCATCCAACTGCACCCCGGAACCCTATCCGCAAATTGAATGCAGTCCAGGATGACGCCTTCAAGTTCACCAGGGTCGCATTCCGCAATGCACTTTCCAGGATCGCTCAGCAGGATGCTGCAGTTTTCGAGCCGAACCTCGTCGAGTTCTCTTGTGAAGTCTTTGCACATGTCCTTTTCTCCTTTCCTTTCTCATGACCAGGCGCTGACTGCATATGCCTGCCCGTTGACCTCTTTTTGGCTGCCCGGCTTATCCGGCGGTGTCGGGCGGGCCATCAGGATATTCCGCAGGTTGGTGACGGCGTAATCCGCGCCGATGTACTTCACGCGACCGTCTTCCTCCGTGCGTCTCAAGTTCTGCATCTCGCGCCAGAGATTCGGACACCGCTGCCGGGAGATGAAAAGACGCGGCGCTCCCTGCTCCCCGGTAAAACTGTTTTTGCGCTTGGGCTCGACTCGGAGATATTCCTTGATGAGATCCAGCCCCACACCTTCCGAAGCCCTTCGCGCGAGGACCGTAGAAATTTCCTCTCGCCGCAGCGCGGCTGAAATGCTGAGGATCTCATCCATGTTTCGCCCGTCGTCGGCGCCGGAGTGAAGCCGGGTGGCATCTTGCTTTCCGTAGGTCGCGATCAGGTTGCGGATCGCCCGGGCGTTTTCCTGAAGCGGCTGGTTTGCCTGATAGTGCTCTTCGAGACCGAAGAAATTGCCCTCCCAGTCAATACCGGCCTGCAGGAATGCGGTTGTGGCGCCGTGGTTGAGCGCAGACACTTTCTTGAGCGGCAGGCAGAACTCCACCCACTTATGCAGGTCTGCCGGATTGATGTATCGATCCAAATTGTGAACGGCCTCATTCAGCTCCGGGAACACCTGATCCCCCTGCGCGAGCGCTTTTACCAGTGCGCCGGCTGCCGCGTTGATCAGGTCATCGTGACCGTTCGGGCCGTGGTCGATGCTGTCTTTCCCGCCGCGGGAGGTCCGGCGCTCCAAGTTGCACAGCTGCGCGATCAGGCGCGGGCTATCGAGAAGCTCAAGCCTGCCCGAGTTCAACGGCGCCAGCAGTTCCCGGTAGATGTCAGACTTCGCGGCCTCGGAGGTCTTGTACTCCACACCATGCTTGCGGAATTGCTCTCTCGGCCACTCGCCGGCGTACCTGTCGCCCTCAACCTGGTACACGTGATAACTTTTCAGCACTACCGCATATTCTTCGGTGACTGCCTCGGGGCTGAAGGGAGGCTTGCGCTCCCGCACACAATCGAGCACACCCTTGCCATCCTGTTCATGCGAAATCGCCAGGGTGAAGGAGTCCTGCGAGCCTCCGGACGGATCGACAAAGCCCGCATACCGGACGCCAGCCATGAAGGGCAGTTCGAGACGGCCGGGGACCCGGCAGGCTTCCACGGCTTCGCGCGCCACGAAGGTTTCAATGTCGCACCTGAACAAGCCGCCCCACTCGGCAG
>JAIQGI010000114.1 GCA_020072565.1 Terriglobia bacterium | reverse complement strand
ACCGATGGCGTTGACCTTTGAGCGCAGGCGCATTTCACCAGTCGCGATGTCCCCTTGAAGCCCCTTTATCTCTTCCTCAACCGAAACCTGCGTCCTGGCGGGCTTCTCTTCGACTGGACCAGTCGGCGGGAGTTCTTCGACTGGTCCGCGCGCCTGAGTGCCGATAAAGCGGCCTCGTTCTCCAGCCGGGAATTTGTCCCCGAGCACTTGCACAACCGCATATCTGGCGTTTTCGGTTCGCTGCCGCTGCCAGGCGCCTTGTGACGGCGCCCACCTGAAACCGAGAGATTTCAGCTTTATGATCGTTTGCGGGTCGGGCTTGCCATCAAAAATCAGTTGGATACGGTTATCTTCGGCGTTGTCCACGATGCGACCACCGTCAAAGGGAGTCTCGGCGGTCGGCTTCGCGCGGGTCTCCTCGATACCAGAAACACGCGCCTTCATGCGCTTGATGTTGGCGAGGTTGTTTTGCAGCTGGTAGTCGGCAAAGCCGACACGGCCCATGTAGTCAGGTTCAAGCACCTTGGCTGCGGTTTCCTTGCTGATGTCCAGGAGATTTGCGATTTGCTCTATCTTCTGCTCATCCGTGAGTCCCTTCTTGCGGACAATGGCGTTCGCCAGCCGCATGGCTTCCTGCTGCTTTTCAGCCTTGTCGATCTTGGCTTGCAGCAAGTCGGGCGCGTTCTCCTTGTCTGCGGAAATGGGGGCGTTCGGACTGTGGCGCTGCAGAGCGCGGTTGAGGTATTCCTTAGCCGCTTCGTATTCGTTTACTGCTTTACCTTCGATGGCGTGGGCGCGCTCGGGGTTGCCCCGGTAATTGCTCCGGCCCGTGACGGTCCAGGGGGGCGCAACCTCGCGGGCGCGGGTGAACTCCCTTGCCATGTTCAGGCGTGCGGCCCGCAGTCTGGATAGGGCGTTTTCCACATCCTCTGGAATTTCATCTATGCCGTACCGCTTCAAGCGGTCGATGGCCTCCTGCCTCCACTGTGCCGTCTCTGCGTTGAATGAGGCGTTCTCTTTTGCAAGATCCTTCGGGAAGTGCGAGAGGCGATTGAAGCGCTCGACGTCCTGCGCGGTGAATGGCCCCGCTTCGGTCGGCTGGGGTTCCGGTATGCTTCGCGCTTCCCCTGGCCTCTCGAAGAGCGGCCCCTGAAGCAAGTTTGTCTGCTGCGGCGCTGGCCTCAACTCCCCGGTTTTCGGCGCAACCCGTGGCGGTTCCTCTCGCGCTGCCGTGCCGCCTCGAAGCGCAAAGGGTTCTTCACCGAATAGCTCCTTTGTCTTTTCGTCGCGGTAGCGGGCGAAACCCTCTTCACCCTTCCATGGACCTGTTACGACCTCTCCCGGTTCTGTCTTTCCCTCAGCGACAGCAATCCTCCCTTTGAGGTTTTCCATCGCAGAATCGAGATAGTCGAAATGATCCGAATCTGCTTTCGTTGCGTGTTCCCATATATCCTCGGGATACCCATACTTCGCTTTCAATCTTGTTATCCAACGATCTGCGTAGTCCTGTGTTTCATATAGCTGTGTTCTCAGTTCATTTGCATCCTCTTTGACTCCAGGTTTCCTCTTCTGAAAGTCAAATATCCGCGCAAACCCTTCCTCCCTGGGTTCTCTGATCGGTGGCTTTTCCTCGCCTGCCATCTTGAACTCAGTGGGGTTGAATTCCGTCTCCCCCAGTCTGCGCTCGAGGTCTTGGATGTGTGCCTTGGCCTGTTCCAGTTCGCTTGCCTGCTCTACTTCTCTCAGTCCCGCTCTTGCCTTCCTCGGGTCTGCCAGCGCCTCAATGAGGCTGTCGGGCAGGTCAAAGTTCTGGTAGCCAAGGTTGCCGAGTTCACCGCCGAGCGTGTCAAGCCCGTGCGTGGCGCCGTTCTTCTGCACGGCAAGTCGGATCCCCTGCGGAACGCGTTCCGTCCAGTCAGTCCACAAGCCGGCCTTGCGGATCTTTTCGGGGTCGATCCCGCCAAGAGACTTGATCGCATTCACGAGGCTCTTGCTCGGATCGAAGGTAGATGCGCGCCTCGGGCCTCCCACGGTGATGGTTTCAACCGGAAGCTGTTGTGCTGGTGCTGCCTCCTGCGCTGGCGCCGGCCCTGGCGCGTTTCCCGCCCTTTCCACGGCGGTTGCTTCCAGCAGCGGAGTCGCCGCGGGAGGCTTCAAAGTTCTCACGTCCTCGGGAGTCAACTTGCCCACCTTGTCGATCAGAACCCGGGCCTCACCTACCGTAAGCTGTGAAATTCGCTTGCCGGCCAGCGCTTCCATGCCCTCGGCTGGTACGCCCTTGCTGTTGGCTACGGCAAAGAGCGCACGTCGCTGCAGGTCCATCATGGGCTGATTGGGGTCGATGACGGCCCTCGGCATCTGGACGCCGGGAAGTGTGGCACCTGGTTGTCTCGGCGGGGTTACGGCACGCGTCGGCTGCTGTTGAATTGGTGGCTGAGTCGGGGTCGCCGTTCCAGTGGGTGGAGCGCCTATCATCGTCTGCTGAGGGGCGTTCATCTGCGCCCTGATCGACTGCTGCGGCCCTGGGAACGGACCTGCAGCAAGGGTTCCTGGCATGGGCGCCTCCGCTTGCGGCCTGGCGGTTGGCACGTTCGCCACCACGGGCCTGACACCGGGAAGCGTTGCGGCGCGCTCGTCGGCCATGTTCAACAGGTCGGCGCGGTCCTTTGGTTCGAGCGCTCCGGGCTGGTCGATGAACCTGCGGATGCCCTCCAGCGATGGGCCGTCAAGGTGCGGGCTCTGGATGCCGGCCTGGAGGCGGTCGACCATTCCGCTGTAGCTTTGCCCGCGCTCGCGCAGGGATCGAGTCCCGTGGCGCAGGAAGCCTGCCGCCATGAGGCCGTCAAACACCGCTTGCGTCTTGCCTGCAGCGGCTCCAGCTTCGTCGCCGGCCATCTCGGCCTTCTTCGCTTCTTGCCAGCCGAGGATTCCTTGCCTCACGGCGTCCCCTGCCAGGAGGGTGCTGTTCAGAAATCCGAGGAACTCCAAATCTGCGCTTGTCAGTGGCCCGAGAGCGGCCATCAGCGCGATATTCTGCGGCGTGGTCATTCCCTCCAGCGCCTTGAGCGCCCCATGCAGTACGGCGGGCTGTTGCGCTTCCGGGCCTGCCGTTCGCCTGATCGGACGCGCCGTGAAGCCCCCCGTGGACATGACAGGTATAGGCGGGCGATTCCCGGGCTCAGGTGCCATGTAAGGCTCGGTGATCCTTGACAGGGGAACCAGAGGCGTAGTTGGCAGCTTTTCTAACTGCCGTACAGCAACGTCGATTCCGGGAGTGCGCCTTGCCTGCCTCACAAACGGACCACCGCCAACGGTAAGGGTTGGTATCGCGCGTGCGGCGGGTTGCGCCTGACTCCCCGCCTTCTGTTGCATCCAGGCGTCAGGGTCCGGGAGGGCAGGGGCCTGCTTCTGTCGCAGCCAGGTCTCGGGATCGGGAAGGCTCTGCGCTTTCTTTTGTCCCAACCACACATCGGGATCGGGAAGCTGATTCTGAATCGCCATGTCATCGCTCCACTATCGTGTAGCCTTTTTGTCTGAATGCGGCCTCGGCCGTCGCGTAGTCGACGTTGTTTTCGGTGGCGTACTGCTGCACCACGGCCCTGGGCACGGTCTTCACTGCGCCGCCTGCGGGCGGTGCCGCTCCTCTGCCTTGCTGCGGTTGTCTGGTGACGATCTGCACCGGCTTGGCCGCTCCGAGCCCGAGAAAGCCTCCCGGTTTTCCTTCCCCGGGAGCAACGAGGGGTTGTTCATTCGCCAGGAAGGATTCGAAGAGCGTGTTGAGCAAGTCGGATTTCTGCTGATCTTCGAGGTCGTCAAAATTCGGGTTCAGTTTCCGTGCGGCTCCCAAGGCTGCTTCGAAGCTTCTCCTAACTGCCTCAGGGTTCGCGCCGTTCTTCGTCGCCCGGCTCTCAATCTTTGCTTGAGTGAACTTCATTCGCCCAGTAATTTCCGCCTGGGTCTCGCGGGTGCGCTTGGTGATCTGATTCTGGGTGGAAACTATGCGATCGAGTCTTGACTGGTTCAGCTTGTCGAGCGCGAGTTGAGCAACCTTGTCTCCTTTGGCCGCACGCATGGCGAGTGCGACTTCGGTCGGGGTCTTGTCGAGCTGTTCTTGCTGATAGGGCGTTATGGGCTCCGTTCCTTGCGCCTTCTGTTCGGCGCTGGTCGCCTCAGCCTCAGCCTTGCGCTCTTCGAGCGGTCCCGTTTTCTTCTTGTGTTCCAGCTCGATTTGCTTCGTCAGATAATCCAATGTCTGCGCCCCGTCCATGTTCGACGTGACCCACTGCTGAATCATCGGCCTTGCCGCCTCGTAGGTTGGGGGAAGCGTCATAACCTCATCGGGCGGGAGAAGCCGTTCCCTCGCAGCCTGCACCACGCCTGCGTGATAACTCCGGTCGTCGGTGATCGAAGCGGCGATCTGCGCCTTTCTCTTGGCTTGCCCGCTCTGGACTTCCAATTGCTTCCTGGCCTGCTCTAGCTGAGCCTCTGCCATGCCGGCCAACTTCGTGCGGAAGTCCATCAGCATCCGGCCGCGCCCGTTCTGCGCGAGAGTCCGCTCTATACCTTCGTTGTCAATCGAGGTTCTGCCCTGGTCGTCGACGGTCGTGTTGAGCTTGACCGCATCGTTCAAAGCCTTCTCGTCTGCGGCCCTCTCCTGAAGCTGCTTGTTTTGGAGTTGCGTCTGCTCAAGGTTCGCCTGCCCTGTTTTGTTTTGCTGAATCAAGTTCTTGAGCGTGAGCACCTGCCCGACCTGCTCCATTGGATTCGGTATCACGGGCGGCCGCACCTGCATTGAAATTGATGGGTCGATAGGCATTTTATTTTCCTCCAAACGCAGTGAATGATTCGAATGATCTGAAAAATCTGTCGAAAAACGCCGAGGCCTGCGCCTCTTTGACATTCTGCAGAACTTGGTTCAGTTGCCCGGTCATCCAACTGCACCCCGGAACCCTATTCGCAAATTGAATGCAGTCCAGGATGACGCCTTCAAGTTCACCAGGGTCGCATTCCGCGACGCACTTTTCCGGATCGCTCAACAGGATGCTGCAGTTTTCGAGCCGAATCTCGTCGAGCTCTCTTGTGAAGTCTTTACACATGTCTTTTTCTCCTTTCGTTCCTCATGACCAAGCGCTGACTGCATACGCCTGCCTGTTGACCTCTTTTTGGCTGCCCGGTTTTTCCGGTGGCGTCGGGCGGGCCATCAGGATATTCCGCAGGTTGGTGACTGCGTAATCCGCGCCGATGTACTTCACGCGACCGTCTTCCTCCGTGCGTCTCAAGTTCTGCATCTCGCGCCAGAGATTCGGACACCGCTGCCGGGAGATGAAAAGTCTCGGCGCTCCCTGCTCCCCAGTGAAAAAGTTTTTGCGCTTGGGATCGATCCGCAGGTGTTCCTTGATGAGATCCAGGCCCACACCTTCCGAAGCCCTTCGCGCGATGACCGTAGAAATTTCCTCTCGCCGCAGCGCGGCTGAAATGCTGAGGATCTCATCCACGTTCCGCCCATCGTCGGCGCCGGAGTGAAGACGGGTGGCATCCTGTTTCCCATAAGTAGCGATCAGGTTGCGGATCGCTCGGGCGTTTTCCTGAAGCGGCTGGTTTGCCTGATAGTGCTCTTCGAGAGCGAAGAAATTGCCTTCCCAATCAATACCAGCCTGCAGGAATGCGGTCGTCGCGCCGTGGTTGAGCGCGGAGATTTTCTTGAGCGGCAGGCAGAATGCAACCCACTTATGCAGGTCTGCCGGGTTGATGTATCGATCCAGATTGTGAACAGCCTCGTTTAGCTCCGGGAACACCTGATCCCCCTGCGCGAGCGCTTTTACCAGTGCGCCGGCTGCCGCGTTTATCAAGTCATCGTGACCATTTGGGCCGTGGTCGATCGAATCCTTTCCGCCCCGGGAGGTCCTGCGCTCCAGGTTGCACAGCTGCGCGATCAGGCGCGGGCTATCGAGAAGCTCAAGCCTGCCTGAGTTCAGCGGTGCGAGCAGTTCCCGGTAGATGTCAGACTTCGCGGCCTCGGAGGTCTTGTATTCCACACCATGCTTGCGGAATTGCTCTCGCGGCCATTCGCCTGCGTATCGGTCGCCCTCAACCTGGTACACGTGGTAGGACTTGAGAAGCTCCGCAAACTCCTCGGTAACCTGCTCGGGGCTGAAAGGCGGCTTGCGCTCCCGCACGCAGTCGAGCACGCCCCTGCCATCCTGTTCGTGCGAAATAGCCAGGGTGAAGCTGTCCTGCGAGCCTCCAGACGGATCGACAAAGCCCGCATACCGGACGCCAGCCATGAAGGGCAGTTCGAGACGGCCGGGGACCCGGCAGGCTTCCACGGCTTCGCGCGCCACGAAGGTTTCAATGTCGCACCTGAACAAGCCGCCCCACTCGGCAG
>JAIQGI010000113.1 GCA_020072565.1 Terriglobia bacterium | reverse complement strand
AGCAAGCATCTTGAAACGTTCTTCTCCACCTTCGACCATATCCGGGAGCTCAAGTTTTCATGACCCAGGGCGTCGGCAATATCCCGGCTTGCCGGCGTAAATGAGCAAAAGGGAGAAAGGGGCGCATCGAAGGCAGACATGCAAAGCGAAAAGGCAGAGAACAGGAGGGAGCAGTCTGTCTTCAATGCGCACTGTCGTGTCAATGGGTACAAAACAGCGCGGCGAAAATGACCAGTGGCTGAGAGAAATAACGGCAGCCGCGGTCATGCTTAATCCTCGCTTGTTTTGGGCCTAGAGGCGGTCCTTGGTGCTTTCGAGAGTGGCCTGCGGCCATGTAACTCCACGTTCGTTGAAAGGATAGGTAAAATTGGCTGCCTTTTGCGGCGTTTCCTTCGCGGGTTGCGCCGCTTCAGTCCACTTGTCCAGCTTCCGATAAAAGCCAATTGTTAACTTCGGGGCTTCGGCCCCAGCTAAGCAGCATTTTATAGCCACCCTGTGTTCCCGGATCCAGTTTTCTTGCTCACCTACCTCTTGTTGCAGGGCAGATTAGCATCCCCGGTCAGTCATTTGAGCACACGCACACCTATTTGCAGAGCGGACTAGACGCTCCGCTACCATAAATGCGCAGTGTCCGGGGCAGGTGCCTGAAACCCCCTGCGCTGCAGATATGACTGTGATAACCTCGCAACGATGCAATCCTGCCTCATTGCCTGGAGGCCGCCGCGATGCACGATAGTATCCTCGTAAGAGTCGGTCCCGAGAACCTGGCAGAGTGCGGCATCGGCTGCATAAAAAATCGTGACAATCCGGGCTACGCGTGCAAGGTTGAGTGGCTGCAGAAGCGTTTTGCAGAAGGGTTGCGCATCCTGTTATTCCGCGACGAGAGAGGGAAAGCGCTGGCGTTCCTCGAATATGTCCCGGGCGAATTCGCATGGAGACCGGTCGATGCCCGGGGCTGGCTGTTTGTCCATTGCTTGTGGGTGTTCGCTGAAGGGCAGCGGATTGGGGGGCTCGGAGGCCGTTTGATCCGCGCCTGTATCGAGGACGCCGAACGGAACGGCGGCACGGGCGTCGCCACCATGGTCAGCAACGGTACGTGGATGGCGGGGAAGGAAATTTTCCTGAACAATGGATTCACAAAGACGGCGGAGCGAGATCGATTCGAACTGGTCGTTTACCGGCTCAGGGAGGGCGCAGAGCCCCGCTTTCGGGATATTGAAGATAAAGGCGCAAGGTACCGCGGCTTGCACATCGTGTATTCGGATCAATGCCCGATGCTCTCGAAGTCGGTGAATGATGTTGCCGAGATGGCGGCGGAATATGGCCTGAAGCTCCGCGTTACCGTTCTCAACCGCGCGGAAGAAGCTCAAAATGCGCCGTCTTATTATGGTGTCTTCAGTCTGTTGTGGAACGGCCGGCTGCTGTCAGATCACTACGTAAGCAAGGGGCGGTTCAGAAACATTTTGCGCAAAGAAATCCTGAACGATAAGAAGCGGCGGTGACCCGCCGGCAACAGAGCGGGATTTGGGAGCACAGCTCGCCCGGCGCCTCTGCAATCGGGTCGATGTTCTCCCACAGGGTCTTACAGGTTTCGGGTGAATCCTTGATGCTCATTCGAATCGAAACAGAGCGGGCCTGTCAGCGCTTTTCAAGGCTCCGGTACACCAGTTCCAGCCATTGTGGCGTGGTCAGGAATCCTTGCCTCAGGGTGTTCCTTCATGTGTTTGCTGTACGGCTCACACCAATCAAGGTCCCTCCCTCCATGCGCACTCTTGACATTGAACTTTATTTGTTCTATTTTGTAGAAGAAAAGGTCTCAGCATGGGAAAAGGCGAATACCTCGGAGAATTTGAGCAGATAGTCCTCTTGGCTGTGCTTCGCCTGGGCAAGAATGCCTATGGCGTGACGATCTTGGAAGAGATCGAACAGCGTACGGGAAGATCGGTAATGATCGGTGCCGTGTATGCGACGCTGGATCGATTGGAGATTAAACGGTACATCTCTTCAAGAGTTGGCTCTCCGACGCCGGAGAGAGGGGGAAGGGCTAAACGATTCTTCAGAGTCACAGCGCAAGGATCCGCAGCCTTGGAACGATCTCGCGAGATTCTCCAAAACATGTGGGCGGGATTGGATCCGGTTTTGGAGGAGCCATGAGTCAGAATTGCGATTGGAAGCCAAGTACAGCGGCCAAGCCACCTGAAATTGCGCAACGGCTCCTTCAGTTTTTGCTACCAGACCAGGTTCTCGATAACGTTACAGGCGATTTGTCTGAACTATATTCAGCCGTTATCGTGCCAAGTTGCGGAATCTCCAGAGCCAGACTCTGGTATTGGCGGCAGGTTGTTTGCTCAATGCGCCTCTTCTTCAGGTTTCGCAAGAATCCACAAACTGCATTGAAACTCTGGAAAGGACGAATTGATATGTCTAAACCAATGCAAGATGCGGTTACGCCCCATCCCGGAATTTCAATGCACCACATACCGGTCGGAAGCGGCGTAGCCGGCTTTCTTTTCGTTTTTGCAACGGTTTTCATCTTCGCTGTTGGCATCCCCGCCATTCGAGGGCTGCTTGTCATCACCGGCATCCTCGGAATTCTAGGGTCAGGATTCGTTTTCTACTGGCACAAACGGCACGCACTCAAGATTCAATCCCTCCATCTACACGAAGAAAAACAAAAACGCTGAGAATAACGAGAGAGAGTCAGTTCATTTTGCGATTCGGGAAGAATAAAGAACGTATAGTGGCGTTCTCCTACATGTAACCGGTCCCAAATCCTAAAGCGTTCGTGTTGCCGATTCTGTCCACAATGGCGGCTTTCGTCCGAATGCGGCAGCTGTCCGGTAATCCCCTTTTCTCTCTTCCATCGCCCCGGACTCGGCAAAACGGCAATTTCCGCCGGTTCCACCTGTCTTTTGATATACAATCACACGTCATAGGCACAATGGATTTCCGTAGCGCAAGGTGAAACCAACATCACCCCGACGAGAGTCTCATGGACATCAAAGATCCAAACAACGACAATCTTCCAACTCTATCTGTGGGATTGAACTCGCAGGCAAAGATCGATCTGGCGACCAGCGGCACGGAACCTGAGGCAGGCCACCTGTTCGGGCATTACCGCATTCTCCGCCTGCTCGGCCAGGGCGGCTTCGGCCAGGTTTGGGATGCCGAAGACACCAATACGGGGCGCCGCCTGGCTCTCAAGGTTTTGACTAAAGTGCAAGGAGTATCGATCGAGGTTCTCGAGCGATTTAAGCGCGAAGGGCAGGTTGCGGCCACCATCAATCACCCGAACTGCGTCTACATTTTCGGTGCGGAGGAAATAGACGGATACCCCATTATCACGATGGAGCTCATGCCGGGGGGGACACTCCAGGACCAGCTCAAGTCGAAGGGACGGCTTCCAGTCACGGAGGCGGTCGACCAGATCTTGGAGATCATTGACGGGTTGGAAGCTGCGCACAAAGTCGGCGTTCTCCACCGCGACATGAAGCCGTCAAACTGCTTTCTGGATGAGGCGGGTCGTGCAAAAGTGGGCGATTTCGGATTGTCGCGCACTCTCGAGTGTGACAGCAAATTGACTATTACAGGGTCATTTTTGGGAACCCCTTCTTACGCCTCCCCGGAGCAGGTGAGGGGACGCGACCTTGATGTTCGCACCGATATCTATTCGGTCGGCGCGACGCTCTATGCGCTCTTGACCGGGAAACCGCCATTTGAAGCAGAGCAGGCTGGGGAGGTGCTCGCCCGGATCGTCTCGGAGCCGCCGACCCCCTTTTCGCAGCATAACGCCCGAATCCCGGCGGGGCTGGAGCGCATCGTTCTCCGAGCTCTGGCGAAAGACCGAGACAAGCGCTACCCAAGCTATGCAGCACTGCGCGCCCAACTGTTGCCATACTGTTCTTCCGCCACAACCCCAGTCACCCTCGCTCGCCGCTTCGGTGCTTTCCTCCTTGATTACCTCGCCTTTTATCCCCTGAACTTGATCATGGCTCCATTGCTGCTAAGGGCCTTATCTGAAGGCGGTTTGATGAGCGGCTTTATGTTTATCAGCTTATTCACGACCATGGCGTGGTTTTTCTACTTCTTCATCGGCGAGAAGTTTTGGGGCAGAAGCCTGGGGAAGTGGGTGCTGGGCTTGCGAGTGGTGAGCGCCGAGGGCGGGAAGCTGAGCTATGGCCAGGCTGCTGTGAGAAGCGCGGTGTTCCTGACCTTCTATTTGCTCATCCCAAGCGTAGTGGCTTTGATTCAATGGAAGTCCGGTCTAACAACCGTTTCCGCATCTCGTTGGTCGGCGAGTGTACCTTTATGTTCCTATGCGGCCCTTTGGATTCTGGCTCGCAAGAGGAACGGTTATGCCGGTCTGCATGAGCTCGCGAGCAGAACACGCGTCCGATCGATGCGCCACAGAGCCGAGTTGGCGGCGCCAGAATTACCGCTGGCGGAAAGCTCGCTGCCCGCTGATTTGCCGGTCACCTTCGGCCCGTATCGGTCCAAGGCTCTTGTTTGGCGGGCCAATGGGCGGGCACTCGTCGCAGCGCATGATGACGTGTTAAGTCGGGCGGCCTGGATCCACTGCTACCGGGACGCCGGGGACGCTCCAACAATGAAGGAGCTTGCCGACGCGCGTCCGGGAAAACTGCACTGGCTCAACGGCAGCCGCAGCGCGGACTGGAAATGGGATGCTTTCGAAAAGCCCTCCGGGTGCGGCATCTCGAGCTGGGTTCGCACACGGGGCTCGCTTTCGTGGCATGAAATTCGTCAGGTGTTGCTCGGCATCTCGTCAGAAATGGATGCCGCGCTTCGCGATGCCCGGGAGCAGCGCTCCTTGTCTCTCGAGCATTTTTGGGCCACCGGCTACGGCCAGGTGAAAGTGCTCGAATTTCCTGCCAGCTCAGGTGAAACCAGCCAAGCCGTTGAGATCCACGGGGATGGGTGGAGACGGCTTCTGCACCAGATCACGCTTGTCGGTCTCGAGAACCGGTTCGTGCCCACGGCCGCTCTGGATGCTATCGTCCCAAGAGTGCCCTTGCCGGAACATGCCCAGCCTATCATTGAATCGGTTTGTGGCGGCTTGAATCCGGCTCAATCGCCGGCAGCCCTGGCAGCGAGTCTCGGCAATTCCATGGTCCACAGCGCGCAACTCACGGCCGGTCGACGGCTGGGACCGGGATTGGTTACTGCCATCCTTCCGCTCATTATGGCGATTTCCTTATTGGCGGCAAGTTTCATCACATCGCGCACCCCCGACTGGATGCGCGATCTTATGGCGGTCTCCGAATATGCGACCAAGCTCCAGCAACTCGACCAGTCGCCTGGGAACCCGAAAGCGAGCGAACAAGGCGATGCCCTCCGAACGATCCTGGCCGCGAGCTATTTGAAGCTCAAGGCTTACCCACAAAACGAGATCTATCTTAAGAGTCTGAACGAAAAGCTGCGGCCCGTTTTGGAGTCGGCAGCGAAGCAACATCCGCATGTCTCCGAAGCCGATCTCGATCGTGCACGCGCGATCGTAGGCGAAGCCGGCGTTGGTGAGTTTCTACGCATGCTACCGCGGCTGCAGAAGGCCTTGCCATTTGGGGTCTCTGTGGTACTCGGCTGCTTGGCGATTCCCGCGTTTCTGTTGTCCGTGATTCTTAGAGGTGGTCTGCTGATTCGACTGTTTGGGATGTCAGTGAAAATGGAGGATGGCCGGAAAGCGCCGCGTTATCGATGTGCATTACGGGCTCTGATTACCTGGGGAATGTTCATGCTTTGTCTCCCGTTTCCGCCCTTTTCCTATCTCAATCACCCTTTAAGTCTTTCGACGAGCCCCTGGGTTGCATCGCTGCCACTCGCGATCGGAATCACCGGCCTGATTTACGCTGCGGTTCGCCCGGCCCGCAGCATCCCCGACCTGATCGCCGGAACCGCTTTGGTTCCGAAATAGGTCGAAGGGGTATGCGGCGCAGCATAGTCGCATCCAAAACTTAACACCAAGACGCAAAGACGCCAAGAAATCAAGAATCAAACTTTTGGCGCCTTGAAGTCACAATTTGTGACCTCAAGATGCAGCAGGGTAGGGGAGTGTGCGCCGGGATCTTGTTCGCGGCTTGAAGAATCCTCATACCGGCCGCAGTGGCCTTAGCGCCCAGCAGGTGCTGCGCTCCCTATGGCGACGAAGGATAGGTAAAATTGGCTGCCTTTTGCGGCGGTTCCTTCGCGGGTTGCGCCGCTTCAGTCCACTTGTCCAGCTTCCGATAAAAGCCAATGTTAACTTCGGGGCTTCGGCCCCAGCTAAGGGCCCGCGCAAAAATAAGTACGCAATTCTGGTCGTTCATCGATCATATCAGCTCCTTTGAATTCGATCTCCAAGCTGACATTGCGATCGCCGTATAACCAAGAATGGCAAGGCCTCTCTCGGCCAATTGCTTT
>JAIQGI010000112.1 GCA_020072565.1 Terriglobia bacterium | reverse complement strand
CGGGGCTTTCGCCGGCCTGAACTTGTTCAACGGCACGAATTCGTATTGCTTCCAGCGTCTTATGATCCAATTTGCGGGCATCGTTTTTGACCATGCCCAATTATACCATATGTCCGCATACTTATGCACTGATTAGTAAGTTTCGCGTTTCCGGGGATCTTGTCGGCAACGCCGGTATCTCGATAGGCCAGATGCGGGCTTACCGAAATCTTTCTTACGCCGCCGACCCGCATTCCTTCAATCCCATACTCCAAGCCGGCGATAACCTCGCGCTTGCCCATTGTAAGGGAATGAATTCTTATGCCACAACGGGGCACCTGACGAAGTTGGGAAACGCTCTGTCAACTGGCCAATTCATTCCAAATTGGTCTTACCTCAATCGTTGCCGCCTTTGCCATGGGATGCCGGGACGCTATGTCAATGGCTTCTTCGGGGCTTGCGCACTCAATCAGCTCGTACGCGCACATTTTTTCCTTGGACTTAGCGAATGGCCCGTTTGTGAGCACCACGTTACCTTCGCGTACTCGCACAGTCGTGGCGTCGCTGGGTGGTCGCAGTGGGTTTCCGTATACTCGGATTCCGCGACCTTCCATTTTCTTGATCCAGGCGACGATCTCCTTTATCAAGGTCTCAGTTGGAGTAAAGGAGTCATCGTGGCAGATGATCAGCAGATATTGCACGGGGTTTCTCCTTTCGGTGCATGCAGCTTGGTTCTATCGGTTCAACCCCACTGTGATCGAGACCGTGTCTTATCTGCTCCTGTACACATCGGTGCTCAAGTACTTCAGGCCAGAATCGGCCATCACCGTGACCACCTTGGCATCCGGTCCCAGCCGCTTTGCCACTTGAATCGCGGCGACGACGTTGGCTCCGGAAGACGTCCCCGCGAAGAGGGCCTCCTCCCGCGCGATGCGCCTCGCCATGTCCTTGGCGTCGTCTGTTCGGACCGGCAGGATGTCGTCCACGAGAGTCGGCTCCCAGAGTGGAGGAGTGTAGCCAATCCCAACTCCTTCGATCTTGTGGGACCCCGCCTGACCTCCCAGCAACACCGAGGATTCTGCGGGTTCGACGACGAAGATCTTGATACCCGGTTTGTATCGCTTCAGTACCGTGGCGACCCCACGCGAAGTAGCCGCCGTACCCACGCAGTGAACGAACGCGTCGATCTCCCCCTTCGTTTGACTCCAGATCTCCTCGCCCAGCGAGTAGTAACCCGCGATGCTGTCATGATTGTTGAGCTGGTCGGTCCAGTAAGTGTGAGGCTTTTGGCTCAAGCCGCGAGCGACCTCGATCATGTCCAGGATCAGTTTCTTGGTGGTGAGGCCTCCCTCGCTACGGACGAGCGTCAGCTCCGCACCCAGTGCCGCCATGTGATCCAGCTTCTCCTGGCTGAACGCATCGGAGCTGACAATCTGGAGACGGTAGCCTTTGGCGGCGCAGACCAATGCGAGCGATGCCCCCGTGCTGCCACCCGTGTACTCGACGACGGTGTCTCCGGGCTTGAGTCGACCGTCCTCCTCCGCCCGCGAAATCACGGCCTGCGCCATCCGGTCCTTGACGCTGCCTGTGGGGTTCTCCCACTCGAGCTTCACGAAGATGTCCGCACAATTGGGTGGAACGACCTTGCGAAGTCGAACTATCGATGTGTTTCCAATGGCACGGAGAATGTCCATGAGTTGAGCTCTCCCTCTGCTGGCTGGTTCCCTCGACCTGCGGAGTCTACCTTAGCACGCAGATCGGTGTCATCAAAAGTGCCTCTCGATTCGTCAAACTGGAGCTTGAAGAATTCGAGTCTCATGCGACAAGGCCTATTGTACCTTCTTTAGGAAGGGCTCACTCGCTTTGCTCGACGTGGTCTGCTGACCCGACGTCGCTGGAATTCCTGCGGATCATTTCTTTGCCATCTTTCCCTCTGCCTGGGGCTTCCAGGACTTGCCGTCTTCTGAATATTCGGATTTATAACTAAGCTCCGCAGAAGAAGTGAGCCGCACGACTGTCCGGAACCAAATGGTCTTGCCACCCATGACGTCGCTCCCCTCAAACGTCCAGTTGGATCCATCTACCCTGGCAGTCCCCGGACCGCCAAACCCGGTGCTGTCGACACCGAAACTGAAGTACTGCTTCTTTTCCGCGCTGTACCCGTAGATACCATGACTTTTAACAATCCCCATGGGCCCGGAATCCTCCGAGTCGCAGACGAGATGGTATCCTCCGGTGAACCACCCGCATTTCATGGAATTCTTGACCACGCCTCCCTTGCCTAATGGCGAAGTCTCGGCTTTGCCCTCTCCTATCCATGTTCCGACAAACACGCTCAGCTTCTTGTGTTCCGGTCCCGGCGGCGGTGGTGTAGTCTGCGCCCGTGCGGCGAGCGCAAATACCATGATCATGACGAAAGAGGCAGCACAAATTCGCTTCATACTCACCCCCTTGTATGTTTTGCGACAGCAGTTCGTGAGAATCCGTCTAATTCCAGCCTGTCCAGATTTTGATGGAAGCGGGATATGCAAGCAAGGCAAATCGCCCGATTCGGATCCTGTTTCACTGCGCAGCCTGTCTATCGACAGGCGCAACGTTTCCAGTGCGACCTGGTAGAGCTGTCCGATACCTTCGGCAGTCAGCTGAGTGGGGGGAGGCAGCGCGGCAACACAAGCGCCGGGATTTTGAGGCAACCAAATCCGGGTGCAGCACGTCATATAGGAAGGTGTTTTATCGCCGACCGTCGAACGTCCAATCCGGAAGGAAAAGGTGCGATATTGAAAACGAACTCTTTCTTCGAAGATATCCGGTACACTCTCCGCACATTGCGCCTTAATCCCGGCTTCGCGACCGTGGCCGTGCTCTCTCTGACCCTTGGCATTGGTGCCAACACCGCCATTTTCAGCCTTGTGGATGCGATCATGCTCCGCATGTTGCCGGTTACAGATCCCGAGCGCCTCGTTTTCTTATCGGACCCGGCTTCGGCGGGCGTGGCGAGCGGCGCAGAAACCGGCGTCCGATCCCTGTTCACCTACCAGGAATTCGAGCATCTCCGCGATCACAATCAGGTTTTTTCCGGCGCATTCGCTTCTGAGAGCAACCCCGCCCGGATCAACGTGCGGATCGCGATGGGGCCCGTCGAAGAGGCACGCGGCAAGCTGGTCAGCGGCGCGTACTTCGAAGTCCTCGGGGTACGTCCGGCATTGGGCCGGACCTTTACCGCGGCCGAAGATTCCAGTCCGGGCGCCGACCCGGTCGCCGTTCTCAGCTACGACTATTGGACGAGGCGCTTCGGCTCGGACCGGGCCATTCTCGGCACTACCATCGAGTTGAATCGGAATTCGTTCACAATCATCGGCGTGGCGCCTCCCGGATTTAACGGCGAGATCGTCGGAGAATCCCCGGCCTTGTACCTCCCGATGATGATGGAACCGCAGCTGAAGCCGGGACGGTTCTGGCTGCGCGACGATCCAAAGCGCGCGGAGAAGGTCATGTGGCTGCACATCGGCGGCCGACTCAAGCCGGGTATCAAGCCGGCCCAGGCGCAGGCCAATATCGACGTGGTTTTCCGGCAGTACCTGGAAAACCAGGCGGGATCGGTAGCGGATCCTCAACGCCGGCGGGAGATTGCAGATCAGAAGATCCTCGTTCACTCGGGAGCCACCGGTGCGTCCACACTGCGGGCTCAATTCACCCAGCCGCTCCTGGTTCTGATGGCAATCGTCGGGCTTGTGCTCCTGATCGCGTGCGCCAATGTTGCCAACCTCCTGCTGGCGCGAGCGACGGCGAGGCAGAAAGAAATCGGCGTACGCATCGCTCTCGGCGCCTCGCGCGGCCGGCTGATCCGGCAACTGCTGACAGAAAGTACCGTGCTTTCCGGAATCGGGGGGACGGCCGGAGTTCTGTTTGCCTATTGGGCTGCCCGTTTGTTGGTGCGGCTGGCATCGCCCCCCTCCAATCCGATCCCGCTGGAAGTGGACCCGCATGCGCGTGTCCTCGCCTTCACAGTGGCGGTATCGGTTCTGACGGGCGTGTTGTTCGGATTGGTTCCGGCGCTGCGCGCCACCAGGATGGATGTCAACAGCACCCTGAAGGAAAACGCCCGCAGTGTCGCCGGCAGCGGCGCCCGCCTTAACACGGGCAAGGTGCTCGTGATCGGACAGGTGGCGATCTCTCTCCTGCTGGTGCTCGGCGCAGGGCTATTCGTGCGCACGCTGCGCAACCTGCAGACCACGGAACTGGGATACAGCCGCGATAGCCTGCTGCTTGTGCGCATCGACGGGCTTTCGGCCGGATATGACAGCACGGCACGTGCAGGCCTCTATCAGAGAGTGCTCGAGGACCTCAAGACCCTTCCTGGGGTTCGCGGAGTCACTCTGTCCGAGAACGGACTGTTCAGCGGCACGGAATCAGGGGATCAGGTCACGGTCGAGGGCTTCCGCTCCGATAAAGAAGGGGATAATGCCTCCAATTTCGACCAGGTCGGCCCGAACTATTTCTCCACCCTCGGTATCCCGATCCTGGTCGGGCGCGAAATCGGCCCTCAGGATACCGCCACTTCGAACCAGGTCTGCGTCGTCAACGAGGCGTTCGCCAGATTTTATTTCGGGCGCGGCAACCCGATCGGCAAACATGTCAGGGACGAATTTCCCGATACCCGCGTCACCTTCGAAATAGTGGGAGTCACCCGGGACGCAAGAGATCACCGCCTGCGAGGGAACATCCCCAGGCGGTTCTACGTCCCCTTTTTCCATCCCCTGGGTGAAATCCCGCCTGCGGTGAACTATGAGATCCGGACTTTTGCCGACGCCGACAGCATGCTCTCCGTGGTGCGCCGCAAGATTCAGGAGATCGACGGCGCAGTGCCCATCCTGAGCGCCAGAAGCCTTTCGGAATTGTTGGACCGGACCGTCATCCGGGAGCGCATGATTGCGCAGGTCTCCAGTTTTTTTGGGTTGCTGGCGCTCTTGCTGGCGTCGATCGGGCTCTACGGAGTGCTCGCCTATTCCATCGAGCGCCGGACCCATGAGATCGGGATTCGCATGGCACTCGGCGCGCAGCAGGGGCGCATCCTCGGCGGCGTCCTGCGCGAGACGATGCTCCTTGTCGTTCTGGGAATCAGCCTGGGAGTTCCAGCCGCGCTTGCCTGCGGGCGCTTCGTGGAAAGCTCTCTGGTCGGCCTGGCCGTTCTCGACCCCGTCACCCTCTCAATCTCCGTGCTGGTGATCGCGGTGGTGGCAATGCTTGCCGGATATCTGCCCGCAAGGCGGGCAGCTCGGGTCGACCCGCTGATCGCGCTGCGCTGCGAGTAAAGGAGCGGATCGTTTCTTGATCCAGGTCGCAATGGTATCGATGACTTCCTGCGGGATACGCGCGGCAACTCCATATTCTGCGCCCGTGGATTGACCCTCTACAGGAAGGAAGAGGTGATTGAGGTTCGGAAAGAAGTGCGCCTCTCGCATTTCCGGCGGCTTCGCTGCCACCGCCTGTTGTGCCAGATCATAGTCGACCTTGAGAACCTGGATATCCTTGCCGCCCTGGAGTATCAGAACCGGCACTGTCGTGTTTTTCAGCGAAGCCTGCGGATCACGGCTGAAAAAGTCACGCCAGTAGGATGCACGGGCGAAAAATACCAATTCATCATCCTTCGCTTCGCCGGAACGGATGCGGGCAAAGGATTTCTTCAGTTCAACAATTTCGGCGTCAATCTCCCCTTGTGATCTGCCGCCGAGCTTGAGCTGGAACGCGAGCTGCTCCGGAATCACCTGATCGAGAGGACGTTCCGCCGCAGCCATCAGGATGGCGCCTTGCGTCTGCGCCCGATCGGCAATGACGGGGGCAAACATGGCACCCTGGCTGTGTCCCAGCACGAAGACATGCCCGGAATCGGCTTCGGCCAGCGTGCGCACAAACTGCAGCGCCGCGACAGCATCCGCGATAGTCTCTTCTTCCACTGTCAATGTCTTGGGATCAAGCTGCCCCTTGAACGCGAGCGTCCGCTTGTCGTAGCGCAATGTGCCGATGCCGGAGGCCGCCAGACCATGCGCGAGATCGCGGAATGGCTTGTTGGGACCAATGGTTTCGTCCCGATCGTTCGGTCCGGAACCATGCACGAGGACAACCATGGGCACTCTAACAGTCAACTTCGCCGGCAGACAGAGTGTGGCCGGAAACTTCAGCGAACCGCTCGGGAATTCAATGGCGCGCTCCACGAAAGTCGCCGGGATTGAATCCTTCGGCTCGGCCTTTGGCGCCATCGAAAAACCTTCGCGCACCAACTCGACATCCTGAACGGGCACGTAGACCCGCATCAACTCATTCGTTGTGGCGCCGGCCCAGAATTCCTCGATGAGGTTGGCGAATTCCACCGTGTACTTCTGTGCCCGGACGGGTTTGCCGTTCAAGCTGGCCGGCTCCTCGCCGCCTCGGGAAATCTTGCCTGAAATCGCGGCCTGCGCCTGCGGGACCAGAAATGTAAATGTCCAGGTATTTGTGGTCGAGGGCTTCCCAGCCAGGCTATTCAAGAGCACCTGGAAATGGGCCGTGACCATATTGTCGAGCACGATCATCGAGGACGTGAAGGGGACAGATTTTGCCGCCTGCTGACCGCCGGCGCTGACTCTCATCTGGATATTTTCCGCCTCCCGCCACGCTTCAATCACCTGGTTGCCTCCGGCCAGCATTTTATAGCGAATCAGCGTCAGATCGGGCGCCAACGTCTGCTCGTGGGTAGCGTCCATAGACCAGCCTTCTCTCTCCAGGTGGGACTTGCCCGTGAGGTGATAGCCGTCGGTGGTTCTGGTGATCTCATATTCTTCCGTACCGGTCAGTGCCGAACGGATACGAATGCGGAACTTGTTCGTCTCCTGCGAAAACAAGCCGCTGGTTGACAGCAGAAATATCAGTGATGCGCAGAACAGTACGCGACGCATGGGGCCTCCGGAACAGGTTGTTTCGATGATGATACGAGATCGGCGCCGAAAAGGATTGATCTTTTTGATCAGGGAACGCGCCCGGACACGCTCATCGGACCCTGAAATACACGGCGGGGCGCAGCCGCAACGACGAAATCTCAACGCAGTCTCCCATGCACCGGGGGTGCACCCAGGTGCATGAAAATGTTATTGTGCCCCGTAAGGCTTGCGATGGACGAAGGTCGTATTCTCTGTGATGCTTTCGAGCTCGAAACGCAGTCTGACCTGGTCG
>JAIQGI010000111.1 GCA_020072565.1 Terriglobia bacterium | reverse complement strand
TCGTTTGAGCATAATCGTGGTCGGTCCGCCCTTCAACAACGGAACAAGGAACCATCTCGAAAAATTGCACTCCCGGCTCTGGACAATGCTGGGGAATGCTCTGCACCCAAAATCGGGTGCAGACCAACTATAAGGGCCGACAGTAAATAGGCCCGGCCGTAAGGCCGGGAATAGGCGCCGCACCCAATTGAGCGCCGAAGGCGCGGCACTCCATCCCATGGCAATTCTGGCCAAAGGGAATTGCGATCGCCCCAGCGAGTCTTGTGACTATCAATTGCTCGCCGTAACCTCTGAGCCTGCCAGGGCTGCACAACTAACCCCACGCAGCCACCGGGCATCAGCGAGCAGCCCCGCCGGTTTTCATCTCCAGGCAAAGCACCGAATCGTATTCTGCGGGCGCCTTCGCGGGCAGGCTGACGGTCAGGGTGTCGCCGTTTTTCTTTACCGTCAGGCGCTTGTGCCCCGGATCCGCCAGCAGATAGGCGCGCGCGACCTCGTCCTTGATCCCGGCCAGCTCAAACGTCTCGCCCGGCCACTTGAAGAAGTGGATGAAGAGCTTGCCCGGCTTGGTCGTGCAGCGCCAATCCTCGCGCGCCTTGAAGACCGGCTTGCCCTTTTTGTCCTGCTCGGTGTCGCTCAAGGCGCCCAGCTCGGCGCCGAAGGGTGTCGCGCCGGCGCCGTAGATCGCCTCGCCGTTCACCTTGAGCCACCGGCCCACGGCCCGCAGGTTGTCCTGGCTGGCCTGGGGAATGATCCCCTCCGCGGTCGGTCCCACGTTGAGCAGGTAGTTCCCTCCTTTGCTCACGATGTCGACCAGCTTGAAGACCAGTTCCGAGGGCGGCTTCCAGTCGGTGTCGTCCTTCTTGAAGCCCCAGGTGTGATTCAGGGTCGCCGGCACCTCCCAATCTTCCTTCAGAACAGAGGTGGGGATGCTGTTATCTCCCATCGAACGGTAATCCCCGGCCGAGCCCAGGCGTCCGTCGATCAGGCAGGCCGGCTGGAGCTGGCGGAGCAAATCGATGAATCGCTGGGAGCGTTCCGCCGTCATCATCCGGGGGGTGTCGAACCAGATCAGGCAGACCGGCCCGTAATTGGTCAGCAGTTCGCGCACTTGCAATTCGGCTTTGGCGCGCAGGTACTGGTCGAAGTCCTTTTTCTCGTCCGGCCCGAAATCCCATGTGTTGCCGGCGCCGTTGGGCTCGTGCCAGTCCTGCGCCTGCGAATAATAGAACCCGAGGCGGATCTTGTGGCGGGCGCACGCTGCGGCCAGTTCCTTGAGCGGGTCGCGCTTGAATGGGGTCGCATCCACGATGTTGTAAGGGCTGGCCTTGGATCCGTACATGGCGAAGCCGTCGTGGTGCTTGCTGGTGATGACAATATATTTCATCCCGGCATCGACGGCCATCCGCACCCACTCCTCGGCGTTGAATTTGACCGGATTAAACTGCGCTGCGAGCTGCTCATACTCCTTCACGGGGATCTTGGCCCGGTTCATGATCCATTCGCCGATGCCCGCAATGGGCTGCCCCTTCCACTCGCCCGCCGGAATGGCGTAGAGCCCCCAGTGAATGAAAAGCCCGAACTTGGCTTCGCGGAACCAGCGCATGCGCGCGGCTCTTTCCGGAGTTTCCGGAGCGGCGCCCTGCTCATGGGTGGTCCGCGGGCAAAGAATCCCGGCGTAAATTATCAGCACCAGAACAATGACGATGAATACGAAATAGCGGCCGAGTCGTCGCAGCATGGTGACCATAGAGACCTCCATAGTCGATACGCATTGCAGTGAGGCGATTTTGCGCCAAGAATAGCACACTTGAGCAGATCGAGAGCCCGGCAAAGTCGTCGACCGCGCCGCACCAAGGAGCGGAGATGCCCGCGCGCACTCCGGCTTCAGCCGACGCGCTCCACTTCGAGGTGCCATCTCTTGCCTGCCGCCGCGATCATCTCCAGCCCGCCGAAGTTCTCGCCAGCCTCGAAATCGCGGCATGCGCATCGATCCGCTGCCGGAGGACGTTTGCAAGGACTGCCCTGAGTTCAATATTGAACGCCGCAAAAAAGAGACAACCCCGTGATTTTTCAGTGTATCTTTGTGACGATATCTGCAACCTTATGGATGCCCGGAAGCCGGGGTGGCGAAACTGGCAGACGCACAGGACTTAAAATCCTGGGCCTCGCAAGGGGCGTGCGGGTTCGATTCCCGCCCTCGGCACCAACAACAAAGGACTTGCAGGATTTGCCTTTCACGTTTCACCCCTAGAAACTGCCTGACTTTGAATGTGTCTTTGAATGAGGCCCCGCCTCGTCGAGCATCCGGGCTGCGTCGTGGTAGTCGCGCTCGTCGACGATGTTGTAACGGTCGAACACGGATCGGGTCTTGTGGCCGCATATCTGCATGGCAACCTTTTCGCTCACGCCGGCGCGGATCAGGTTTCGGATCGCGGTGCGCCGGAAGTCGTGCTGTATGCGCCCGGGCAGGCCCGCCGCCGTGCGTGCTTTGTTCCATGCGGTCTTGACGCTTTTGATCCTGCGGCCCCTGCGGTTGAATACCCACGGGCAAATGATGCCCCGCTGTCTTAATGCCGCGTTCTTTGCGCTCTGGCCCTCCAGGAGGTCACGAAGTTCGCTGGTTAGAGGAAAGGTACGCCCCGCGCCGCTCTTGGTAGTGCCGGGCTCAAGCCTCACGGTAGCGGCCTCGAAATCGACTTGCTGCCATTGCAGCGGTAATATCTCGCTGGCAACGCGCCATCCGGTCAAAAAGGCGAACTGGAAGATCGGTTTCAGGTCGTCATTCAGATGCTTCAGGAGCGAATCGAAAGCCTTCCGCTCGAAAAAGCCCTTCCGTACGTTATCCTCCTGCAGCATCGGCACCTTCGGACGAAATAGCAACCTGCCCTCATTCACTGCCAGGGAGAAGGCGCGTTTGATTATTGCCAATTCTCTGTTGATCGTGGCATTCTTGGCGCCTTCGTTGCGCCTTGCGCCGATATATTCCCTGATCTCGGATGTCTTGATCGTGGCCGCGCGTCTCTCCCCGAATACCGGCGCCAGGTGGAGCTTGATGCGCCGCTTGAGGTCGGCCAGCGACTTCTTATCGTTGATCTCATAGTCCAGGATCACATCGGCGGTAAGTTCGCTGAACAGCACCCGGCCATGTTTGGGCAGAACGGGCAGACCCTTGGCAACGTCGCCCTCGCGGGTTTTCAGGATATCCTTCGCCGCGTCATAATCGGCCGTCTCGGTCGATTCCCTGATAAGGCGCCCGTTCTGGTAATAGGCGATCCACCACAGGGAGCTTGTGCGCTCCTGTCCGTGGCGGTCTTTGTATTTCGGTCGGTAGACTGAGCCCATAAAGGCCCTCCAGGGGCTCCAGCCGGCGCCAGAGCCCCGGAATGTCTTTCGTTTACTCTTTTTCGTCGGTCCAGCCGACAATGTTCCCTTGGCCGCCACATATCATGTTGCCGAGAAAGCCATTCAGGCCGTTCAATTCGTCGGTCATACTCGCGCATTGCTTTGCGAGCGCCCTGACACGTTGGATAGCTGCATCAAGGGCGAGAACGGCGAGCATCCTTGATTTCGGAGCGGATTTACCTTTCGCCTTCCGTTTGGGTTTGCTCATGTCGTGCCGCCCTTCTGCTTGAGAAATTCGGCGTAACGCAGAATCTCATGGCTGAAGTACGAAACCAGGGATTCAATGCCGACGCTCAGGTCGGAGGTGCCGAGTTCTCCCTGTTCCTCATACATGAGGTCGCCCAGGATTTCCAGCCGATGACCGATCTTTTCGAGCCATTCGGCTTCGATGTGGACGTCGATTACAAACGGGGTCTGCTGCGGTTTTGCTTCTGCTGCGGGTGCGACTTTGTGTAAACTGGGTCTAGCTTTGCTCATGGCTTATCTCCATGTGCAGGGTTAGGGCTTGTTCAGTGTGGAAGCACTGAGCAGGCCCGCTCTCTGCGGGTTTACTTCTTCTGTTTCTTTTCTGCTTTTTGGACGTACTCCTCGATCAGCTTGCGGACGACTTCGCTCATATCCTTGAGTTCGAGAGCGCAGACCGCCTTGAAGCGCGCGCGGAGTTCGTCTGGAATGTGAAGGTTTAATCTGCTCATGATGGTAGTATGAGTTCATAGGTACTTAGGTGTCAAGCGAAATCGTCTATAGCGGCCCAGAAGCCCCGATCTCGGTCGGGTCCATACCACACTACCCCCGCAAACCCGCGCCAGCAGCGGCTTCGACGCATGTGTACTCGGGTGTACTCGGGGTGCAGTACACTCGGTTGGTGCCAGCTTCGGCAGCCCGGATCGCGGTCGTGCTGCGCTCGTTGCGATCTGGCATCGGTTGCTCAATTAATTGAGTAACCGATTTCGACTCCTGAAAGGTCCTTGACATGATGACCACATCGTGGACAGTGCCAAATAGGAACAGGAGCGACGATATAATCGGCGCATTCGGTACAGAAATAGCCTTGGTCAATTTGTTGACTAAGCCTATCAGTTTTCGGCCTTCCCCTTCCGGCTGTCTTTCCTCCAGCTTTCGCACCCTCTTTTTGCCGTTCCTTGACTTGCGAGTCCGGTAAACCTTGGCCAATTAGTTGGCTAAGGTTTTTCTTTTTCCCACGGCCTCCGGCTTGCCCGCTTCGGCGGCCCGGATCGCGGTTGTTTCATTCGCGTGCTGATCCGATAACCCCTGGCCAATTAATTGGCTAAGGGGTTTTTTCTTGCCTCTGCCACCTTCTTTCCCTCTTGCTCCGGCTTCGCTCTGCCGTTTCTTGGCATCCGCCTTGGCCACGACGTCGCGCGATCTAGCTTTGACCGCTTGTGGTAAATTTCCACAACCGCTCCCCTTCTTTCCTTTTCCTTGAGAAGGACCGGCTTGAGCCTGTCTTTCCTTCGCCGCCTTGCCGGTGACGCGCCCGGGCAGGTTCGTAGTAGTACGAACCTCATCCTTATTCGCACGAACCCACTTTTCTGAACATCCGATTTGTTCGGCAATCATAGGTGCGCTCTTGTCCGGCCAATTCTTGATCGCCAGCAGGATCGCGTGCTTCTTGTCCTTCCCGGTGACGCGGGCGGGCAGGTGATAAGTGGTTATCACCTGATCGGGTGCTCCTCGTGCGCGCGGGCGAAAGGAAACATGAGTTGTTACGACGTCGTAACAGCCTATCTTGGTGTTCCTCGCGCACCCGGGCGAAAGGAAACATGGGTCCAAGTTAGATTGTTTAGGCGCTTAAACGTTGCTCCACGCGCGCGCGGGCGAGAGGGTACCGGCCGCCACAAAATAGGGACGGCACCGACCCTAATTGCTCCTCGCGCGTGCGCGCGAAAGGAAACCCAGGATAGATTGTTCCGACGTCGGAACAATTCGATTGCTCCTCGCGCGTGCGCGCGAAAGGAAACCGGTTGCTCAATTAATTGAGTAACCGATTTCGATTGTCATCTTGAGGGGCATCAAGGGGTTGCGGACGCATCTGCGCCTTTGGCGCAGATAGCTTTTCTCTCCACGTGCGCGCGGGCGAGAGGAGAACAGGTCAATACAAGTATTAACCTGGCCAATCTGCTCCACGCGCGCGCGGGCGAGAGGATAAAAAATCAGGATACGACTAATCGTAACCTATCTGCTCCACGCGCGCGCGGGCGAGAGGGTACTCGTGGTTCCCACAAGGAACCACGACCCATCTGCTCCACGCGCGCGCGGGCAAATTGGCAGACTTGTGCGCACACCCGTAGTGTGCGCACTGGATAATCCGGTTCGTTCCGCTGGCCTTCGCCTTGGCTTCTTGCTCAGGATGTTTACTTATGCGGGAACCATGGGTTCCCGCATTGGATAATAGCGTACCATCCTCTGCCCGTAATCGTTCTTTCGTCGCATCGCTGTGCTTGCGATAGCCTTGCTCAACTAATTGAGTAAGCCTGTTGCTCCACGCCCGCACGGGCGAAAAGGTTTGCCAATGTTGGCGAACCTTAAACGACGGCCATTTTGCCGGATTTTCGTAATTTGGTATCGCAAAACCATTTTACTAAAACCTTGATATTTTGCCGGGTTTTGCTAATTTGGTATCAGAAAATTCTTTTGGCAAAACCTCGATATAAGGATTCAGCGGAGGCCGGTTGCGCGCGCAGCTGGCCTCCACGTCAGCCTTTGGTGGGCAGGCCGCCCAGCTCGATCCAGCGTCGAATGCCGCGCTTTCCCCGTCGTTATCCTCCCCGGAGGCCCGCGACGGTCGGGGGTGCAAGTCAAAATGTCTGCCGAAGTCCGTATGTATAGTCATCGTAGTAAAGAAATTTGTCTGACACCGCAGGCGGGTGCGCGAACGTAGTGAAATCAACATCGCCCTTAACGCCCCAGCTGGCCCGCTGGTTGACAACATCCCTGATTTTATTAAGGTAGCGATCACCGGCCGCATTCAGTGCAAAATCCTTTTGGAATAGGTCGGACAGGTGTATAAAGCCCCTATCGAGGGTTTTTTCGTGCAACGCATCGATTCTTTTGCACTCAGCCTGCCACGCAAAACCGTGCTCATGGTCATCCGGCGCCAAAACGTGACCGATTTCGTGCAGTAACGTATCAGCAATTGCGTTCCAATCATTCATTAGCACGTAATCCATGCTGAGACCAATGGTGTTGCGACAGGCGAACCCTTGTGGCTGGGGTAGATTGAAAAATACGAGGTTGCAATCCAATAGCCCATGATTCGCAAGAAAGGTGCGTCCTAAATTCCCTGCGTCCTTTAACTCCATGTTTGCCTCTTTCCACCCGCGATCCGCGCGGGTGCGATATACTCTCGGGTTAGCTGTAGTTTTCCTCATAAAACGCGCGGGCGCCGAATCGGGCAATACTGTCCAACATACACTGATATTCACTATCCCCGAGACGCGGCCCGCTATCTACTCGGCCGCAACACGTCGAACCGTTGCACGCAGCGCAACGCAGGCGAATGACGCCGGTTTTGTCGCGCACCATGTGGCGCCCATCTTTATCTTTGAATCTCGAAATTTCGCAAACCATGTGTAGTCTCCGTTCAAATGCGCTTGTACACCAAGCGATCTTGGCTTCGCGCCCGCAAACAACGAATCGCGCACGAATTTGACCGCAGGGGCATTGGTCTCACCCTTTATCTGCCGACGTAATCCTTCAGCATCGATGTAAACACGTGGATGTTTGGTTTCAATTTTGTTCGTCAGTAATCTCGCCTGCGTCAATATCCAACTGCGAAAAGGCTGCAGTTCTTGTTCATTGACTCTTTCCAAATTCGCCGTCAATTCATCGCGCGTCCGATTCCATCGGTACCTAAAACCGTCGCGTATCATCCTCGCAAGGCGCAGTTCACCATGCAATGCTTCCGCACGCGGAGACTCCGCAAGCTGGAGCGCAGCCAATTCCCGCGCCAATTTAATGCATTCGGCGTCGAGCTTGTCGAATTCGCGCATCATTGCGGGATAGGTCTTTTCGTGCGCCTGCAAGGCATCGAAGGCTAATTGGCTTTCGTGTTCGTGTTTCGCGTTTTCGATTTCCTTCTTGCTCTGCATGTATACTCCTTTGTCGGGGCATCCACCCCGGCTGAAATGGTGTTAGTGAATTGTGTTCGTCCTTTCGGCCGGCCACGACTCGGCTACGCTTTCTTCCTCTTCGGTTTCAACGGTGATAATTTCCGGTTCAAAGTCTGCTGGATTCAGGCGCCGCTCTTCGCCGGGCTCAAGCAGGCCGTGCCGTTTCAAATATGCCGCCTGGCTTTCGAACTTCGGCGGGTCATTCGGGTCCGGGGGCAGGCCCTCGAAATTGCCCTCGAACCATTTGCCATTGCAGGTAATCGGCTCGCCATGGATGGTTTTCTGTCGGCCGTTATACATGTCAACGTCATCCTGGCTTGTCCAGTTGTCGGGAATTCCAAGCGGAAAACTCGGCCAGTAGTTGAGAACTTCATGCCGCGGGTCACCGATTCCGCCCAGGCGCTTGCGAGGTTCGCAAAAATCCCCGCTATGTAATTGCACGACACTGGCGCGGCGCCCGAGCTGGCTTATGCTTTCATCCGAAATGCGCGGCGCGTCAAAACGCCACCACCACGACGGCCGCGTGCCAGGGTGTGCTTCGACCCATGCGGCTAGGATCGCTTCACGGTGTGCCGTCCACAGGGCGCAAACAGCTTTGTCGTCACCCTGAAGCACGAAAAGTTTGAGGCTGCGTTTTTCGGCTTCCCTTCCGAACAGGGCATCGCTCACAAAATACAATTCTTCGGCGCTGATTTCTGGAACAAAATTTCGACTTGCACGCAGTCGTTTTGTTGGCATGAGTTCATCTCCCTGTCCCTGGAGGTCGGCCGGGTCGGTCTCTTGTCGGCTCAACGTCCAAATTTAATTGGCGCAAAATCTTTATCATTGCCGCGCTGCTATCCCTCTCGACACGACACGCCGGGTTTACTTGGATCTGCTGAAACCTATCTAGAACCGTTGGACCGTTTTGCCGAATAAGTACCCGTGCCTGTTCGCGCCGGTCAAAAAACTGGCAATAATCGGCCAGCAGGTCCAGGCCGGCCGCATCCTCAATCTGATATTCCGCCTGCAGCTCACGCCACAGGATTCGCGCCTTTTTCGATTGGTTTTTGGGTGGTTTCACGGCATTTTTCATTTGAAATTACTCAATTTGTTGCGCAGGAAGGGGCGCACCCGGTCTACAGCATGACGTTGCAGCGATTTGATGCCGCCCCGTATCCACTGCCCGCTCAACACTTTACAGTTGCTCGGCTGATATAGGCGCAACACCCGCGCGACCTTGCCGTTGTAGTCCTCCAGCTTGGTGCGCCGGCGCAACAGACGATCGTGCTTATGCTCTGAATGGCCATCCTCAAACAGACTGCCTTGAACCATTTCTACCGATCTCCTTCCGGCTCCTGAGCAAATATAGGAAAGCCTCTGCTGGTGTTTTACCTGGCGGCAGTCCGCCATTGGACCTAACAGCACTGCAGCAGGACGCGAAATCGTTTAACATGGCCGTTAACTGCCTTCCTTGTTTGCGTTCGAATATGCCCTCAACCTGAGCCTGCTGCCCCTTAGCAAAGTCGGCCACGGAAACTCTCTGCCGGAAAACGTCGTGAAAAATCTCGAACATGAACTTAAGATTTTCCAAGCGAGGATCTTCCCGCTGGCTTGCCGCTTTTTCTTTTTGCTTTTCTGAAACGCTTTGAACAGGTGGCGGCAGCAATTGCGTTTTTTGCAATTGCTGTTCCCCCTTCACAAGGGGGGAAGGGGGGTTGTTATCAGAAGGAAGATGCTTAGAACCAGTAATGTTATAAGAATGGTTATATAGGGTTGCATTTTCGCAACCGTCAAGGTTGTGTTTTTGCAACCGTACCGTTGCATTTTCGCAACCGTTATGGTTGCTTTTACGCAACCGTGAGCCTGGTTTTGCCTTATCTGACGGTTGTAAATTTACAACCGTTGCATTTTCGCAACCGTTATGGTTGCTTTTACGCAACCGTGAGCCTGGTTTTGCCTTATCTGACGGTTGTAAATTTACAACCGTTGCATTTTCGCAACCGTCAAGGTTGAGCTTGTATTCTGCCGGTTGTCTTCCGTTTTCAGGTCTAATTTTGATGAGCAATCCGGTGTTGATAAGAACATCCACCGCCCGTGATGCCTCCGCTTTGGTCATATTTCCATGCTTCGCGAACATGGCCAATCCGCCCTGGAAACTGCCTTTGAGGTAGTTTTTTTCATTCCCGATCTGTTGATAGACCGAACAGTCCAAGGCCCTGCGTTGAGATCCTGAGAGTTTAAGCTGATTGGCTCTCTTAATGATCCGATGCGGGAAGGCAAGATATCCGCCGGGTATCTGCTTGTTCGCGGTCATTGCTCCCCCTTCACCCGGGAAATCAAAAGGTCAATATCGCGCCGATCCAGCAGGACCTTGCCGATGCGATGATCCCTGGCGCGCACCACCACCTGGTTGCCCTTGCGGATTGTGCTCCCGGGCATGGCAACGGCCGTTATGATGCCGTCCTGAATGTAGTCTCTCCAGGTGCTTGCTGAGATGCTGCTGTAGGCCTCTGTGAGGTGCAAGTCCAGCAGGCGAGGCCAGCAAGCGAAAGTCGGGTGACCGTTATCTCGCATCAGCCTGCCCCTCCTTGCGTTCCCGCGGGAAATACTTCTCGCGGTCGCGCGCCTCTGCCTCAGCCAGGCGCAGCTCGACCTGAAGCACGCGCAACTCGGATTTAAGACGGATGATGCGTTCCTTAACTACGTCGGGATTGCAGGATCTAAATTTCATACGCCAAGAGAATAAGGCGCGTCTCTGCGGAAAGTCAGTGGTAAACCGGTGGTGTTTCGGTGGTGTTTTTATTCCAGCAAGTCGGCCACCGTGACAGGTCGGCGCAACTGTTTGGTGAAAGCATCAGCATATTTTTTGAGAGTCTTGGGGTGTGCGTTTGCCCCTTTGTTGATGTGCCCCAGTATGAGTTTCTTGCTTATATCTGTCCAATGCTCCAGGTCGTCATAACTCCAGCCGCATTCGTTTCTGTACCTGTCGAGGTTGCGCCCCAGAGTAGTCTTGTAGGATTTCACCTTTGGCGCCTCGTCCAAAATGCTCCGGATCGCATCGCTGATGACGCGCGCCGTGGTGATGCGGTCCCATACAATCGCTTTTCGTTCCTCATCGGTGAAACGATCAATAATCCCGCGCTCCTGCTTGCCGAGATAATAGGAAATACGAGCGTCGAGCGGTAACTCTGGAAAGGGGTCGGGTTTCCGGCCCTCAAGTAAGTCCAGGAAAAACGCAGCATTCCGCACCACTGCCTTGATTGCTGAATCCGACAGGTCCTGTTTGCTGCCCGCGAGGTTTTTGATACGACGTATGAGGAGATCGATCTTGCTCATATCCACCTTCCGTGTGGAATCCGCTTTGTGGTTGCCCGGCAGGACGGCGCGGAAGTCACCGTCTTTTCGGCTCGCGTAGCCTATCCGGGCAAGATCATGTTAGCCCGTGACTTTGAATATGTCTTTGAATGCCATAGGCCAAAATACCAGACGAAACCGCACAATACTGGAAATGCTGAATCTCTCAACAGATTGAGAAATCACGTATTTACAAAGTTTAGGGGTTTTGGTACTAGGACTTAAAATCCTGGGCCTCGCAAGGGGCGTGCGGGTTCGATTCCCGCCCTCGGCACCATGCTTTCTATAGTTTAGCGCCATCCGCCCTTCTCTCATTTTTCACCAAAATTGGTTGACACGTCCCAAACACGTTCCATCTCACTTCTTTCTGCCCGAGAAAGCCAGGACGTTTCCAGCACCACCAACAGCTACCTTTTTCTCTTCTGGAATGGGCGTTGGCGGCTGCTGCTCCTGGTAGAAAGCGGCCAGCCTCTCAACGCTTTCTTCCAGCTGCTTTTGCTTGGGTTGAAAGTAACGGTCAAAGACTGCGTCCGTCAGGTGGCTGGTTAGCCTCTTTGCTAGTTGCCGTGGAACGCCTGCCAGCACTAAATTGGTTGCTGCCGTTCTGCGGAAGTCGTGGAAGATGCGTTGCGGCACGCCTGCCGCATTCACTGCCTTTTTCCATGCTCCCTTAATGCTCTTGATGGGCTTCCCGGCGCGATGGAAGACCCATTGAATTTTCTGGCCTGTCAGCTTTCCCACAGCATCCGTATAGGCACGCTGTTTTTCAAACATCTCCTTCAATGGTGGCAGCAGACCATAGGGAAACGAGCGCGGTTTGCCATTCTTGGTCATGCTGCCTTCAAGCCACATCGTTCCAGTCTGCTGATTTACCCGACACCATTCCAGTTTTAGAATTTCCTTAAATCGCCATCCAGTGTAGAAGCCACACACAATCACCGGCCTGACCAGTTCTGGAAGGTGCTTCTGCACAGCTTCAAATTCATCAAGCTCAAAAAAACCTTCTCTGGCATTATCCAGCTTGATGGTCGGAAAAACTGGGTGGCTGGTTAACGCGACATCACATTTGATGCCACGGATTTCCAATTTGAATCCCTTCTGGCCCAATGTGTACCCGCGTCTGAGTGCAGCCAGCTCACCTTTAATAGTCGAATCCGCAGCCCCTTCTTTCCTGCGCTTCTGGAGATATTCATCCAGGCTGGCATAGGTGATATAAGTCGCACTGGTATCCGGATCAAAGTGCGTAAGCAGATGGTTGATTCCATCTTCAACTTTATCCTTGCTGCACAGGTGCCTGGCATCGTAATCTTCGAAGACCAGGTTGAACAGATGCTTGATCTTGATTCGGGTAGCATCAACACCAACAGGCTCACCCTTGACAATTTTGGCGGTGATTTCGCGAGCCTTTTTTACGGCCATTTTCCAGTCATTGGTGCGCAACGCAATCACGTTCTTCTTACCGCTGTGGCATTCGCGCAGCTTCCACTTTTTGCTGTAGCAAAGCTCTCCGGCTTTGTTCCGGAAGGTGTCGTGGAAAAATCCACCGAGACCTTCAAGCCAGATGGTTTTTCCGTGCAGGTTTGGCATTTTTACCTTCCCGTTATTTCCCATCACGCACGCGCCTCCTTGGTCGCCTTCGTGGTTTTCAAGTACGCCAGGAGCGCTTTCTCGGTTAACTGCCTTAACGTGACCCGCTCATCCAACGCCCGCTGCCGTGCTCCCCAAAGCACTCGCGCGTCCAGGCGCAGGGTCGTCTTTTTGTACGATTTTTCACTCATGGTTTTGCTCCTTGTTTTAGCTCCTTTTCTTTCCGCTAAACCATTCTCGCCATGCAACTTATGCATAAGCTTATTATAACCTGACGTCTAGACGGCACAAAGGGAAATATTCACCTTTTATTCACCTTTTAGCGGCCAGCCATTTTTCAATTCCAAGCCGGGAAAATCGCAGCCTCTTGTGGCTTAGTTTCTTGGCGAATGGCAGCCGTTTTGCATGACTGTAGAGCCAGGAAGGTGCGACATTTAATATCACAGCAGCTTCCTCTGCTGTCAGGAGGGTGTCCGGCTCCTGTTTCGCGGGTTTGGCCGTTTCCATGGGTACCAGTGCCGAGGTCGCCGCCAACGCGATCACCAGTGCAGGAAGCTGAAGTAGGAGCTGGCGCTGCTCTTCTAGGGGCAGTTCGTTAACCCGCAGTGGACTCGCCATGAGTTCCTCGACCGTTATGCGCAACAGATAGTCGCAATCTTGGAATTCGTCGATGACAACGAAATCAGTTTCTGGCGTCAATTTCTCTTCCATTTCACTCACCTCTGACCCAAAATCTATTTCCATCTGGACCCTCCTCCTGGTGCGCCGTGCAGCACCTTTCAAGATCGAATCGGTAAGCCTTGACGTTTGTACCGATGAAAAAGATGTAGCGCTGTGTCCTGTGCACGACCTCAAGTACCCGGATGCCGTTGTCATCGATCATCTGAAAACGTAGTTTTTTGATCACACGCCGGTAGATAGACCCTCAACATCATCCGCGCCGAAGGCGCAGACATCATCCAAAAATCGGTTATTGTATTGGCCCTGAGGAGGAGGGGTGACCCCGGCC
>JAIQGI010000110.1 GCA_020072565.1 Terriglobia bacterium | reverse complement strand
ATGCACTTTGTTTGGCGCGAAGCCTGCGGCCCCCAGCTTGCAAAAGATTTAACCGCCGAGGCACTGGTAAGGAAACTCATTGGAAGATCAAAGAGTGGATTACGACCGAAAAGTTACCCACTCACTTTGGAGAAGACCCGCAACAAGATTGGACGCGGATAAACGCTGGCAGGAGCTTTTGCCGTCCTGCTTGCCCGGAACGGGCTGTCGAACGCTCGCACGCCCAGAGGACCTGCTCCCAGACCAACACTCTAGAGCGCTCGACAGCCCGTTCCGGGCAAGCACGACCAGCGCGAAGCGCTGGCGCCTGCGGCGCGGCAAAAGCTCCTGCACGCCGACCAAGACCGAACGGTCAGCGTCTGTCAGCGTTCTTCCGCGTCCAAAAAATTCTTTTGATCGCATATTCATGAATAATCCGGGTTAAAGCGGTCAGCAACAAGATAATAATTGAAGGTTCTTGTTCTTCTTGCCTACTTGATTTCCGGTTAATCAAGAAGGGATCGACCATGAGGGCTCAGTTTTTCCATCAGTTCAGAGATGACTGCGGGGATGACTCGCATCTGTGCAGACTGCCAGGATACGCGGATTTCCACAGGATTTGCACTTGGGCGTGCTTACTGATTACTTGAACTTGAAACCCATCATGAGCGGAAGGAGGATAAGGGCTACCAGGGAAATCATGGCCAGGCAGACAATCATGGTTATGATCTTCTTCACTGTGGTTTCTGCTCCATTTCCGGCTATCAGGGCTTCGCAGCCCTGACTTCTTTCATGCCGCATCCGCCGGGCGCATTGCTTCATCGGCTTTTTGCGCCTGAATGGCTTGATGGAACGCACCGAGAAACTCTGCTCGATCCGGCGGCACGATAAACAGCTCATGGGCGCCGCGATCAAGCACATCGAGCCACAGCCGCTCATCCGCCGATCGGGACAACACAAATATTTCAGCTTTGGGAGAAACCTTTCTGATAGCAGGGATCATGTCGAGGAAGTGGCCGGTGCGCTGTGTCACGTTCATCACCACTGCGTCAAAGGGAAAGTGATAAGTGAAGGTTTCATGGAGCGAGTCGCTCGGTTGCGCGCGGGCGACATCGCAAGGAGCCTCTGTGAGAATATCCGTTACCAATTTTTCAACTTCGCCGTCAGGATCAAAAACCAGCACTCGGAATCTTTTGATTGGCTCAAGCATACCCGCACCTCCTGCTGATAATTTAGTACGCGCTAATGGTTGCACAGATACTTGATGATTCTGTTAGCGTAGCATCAAGAGATCGTGATTTTTTGATCACGCCGAAACGGCGTGCGGCAAGCTTGCGCACCACAGAAACTTTGTTCCGGGATCGACAATGCGTTGTGCTGCAGCTGGGGTGGCGGAACTCAGGAGTTAAAGTCTGCTCTTCGCCAAACTTTCCGCCATGGCGGGCGGTCTGAGATCTTTCCCGGCGCCGGTTTCTCCAAGCAGTTGGTGAAGGGTTGATTGAAGGGTCTTCATGGCGGGGAGAATCTGCTTTCTCAGTTCGGTCCGGCGCTCTTCCGCAAAGGCGAGCAGACGACCGATCTGAAAAGCCAGATGCACGGTCTCGCCTTTGTTCAAACGCCGGATGTCTGTTTTGAGACACCGGCAGAGATCGCACGAATCGTGAAAATCGCCTGCAGCGTCCTGGAGTGCGCGGGCTTCCGCGATCGGATTTTTCAATCCGCCTCGCCAGATAGGATCGAAAAGCTCCATGGCATAGCGCAGTTTTTTGGCGCCGATACGCAGGGCATGAATCTGATCGTCGGTCGCCTTGCGGAAATCGTATCGTGGCCGGAATGCCAGGATAGGTTCCATCAGCTGCCTGAGGATGCGTTGAGCGCGCTCCAGAGCTTCCTCGTGCAGCGGAAAGAGCGTCGGCTGAAATGGATTCTGTTTTCTGCGCCGCCGATTGGGCCTTTTTGCGGCCCAATCTGCAGCATCCACGATGGTATTCGATTCCGCAGGAAGCTCCATGCCCGCGAGCAAAAACGCGATGCGAGAACGCAAGCGGGAAGGGTCGATCGCCTTCAGGGTCCGCTCGAGCCTTTTCTCCTGCTTTTGCAGCTTCTCCTGGAGTCTTTCCATCAAATATTCCCGGCACAGGCTTTCTGCCATATCCCCTGCACCCCCCAGATCGCGCAGAAGCAAGATGATCACGCCGGTCTCCCGCGGTCCGCCGAGGGTCCGGGTAATCTCCTTCACGGCGCTGTAAACCGCCTGCCAGGGATGAGGAGCGAACAGATCCTGAAAAGCTTCGAGCGCAGCACGCAGCCGGCGGGATTGGACGCGGGTATCGTGAATCGATTTTTCGTCAGGCCGGCGCTTCAAGGAGACGAGTTCGTCCAGCAGGGAATCAGCCCGCTGCTGGAGAATCGTTTTGCCGAATTCGCCGGTGGATCTTTCTTCGTCCATAATCATGATCTGATAGAAGATTCACGAAACCTTAACGCTATTGTAATATGCATATTGTTAGCTACAAAGTTGTTCTCGTGTAGATATTCTCGACCTTATTATACATGGATCTCCTGGTAGTGAGGCAAGAGCCCAGGATTTTTAGCTGTGAGCAGAAGCAGAATGCGAGTTGCGGCAATCGATTTGGGGTCCAATTCATTTCACATGCTGGTTGTCGAGGTTCTCGGCCCCACCTCGTTTGAGACCGTGCTCGCAGAAAAAATGATGATCCAGCTGGGCAAGAAAGCCCTCGTAAGCGGGCGGCTGGATCCCGAGACCATGGAGCGGGGCCTGCAATGTCTAGATGAGTTCCGCCGCATGGCGCTGGCCAGGCGTGTGGAACGAACGATCGCCGTGGCCACCAGCGCCATTCGAGAAGCCGAAAACGGCGAGGAGTTTCTGCATCGTGCCCGCGCGCGCAGCGGCATGTCTGTCCGTGTCATCTCGGGACGAGAAGAAGCGCGTCTGGTTCATCTGGCGGTCAGCCGGCATATTGACCTCAATAAGACCCGGGCCCTGATTGTCGATTTGGGCGGGGGCAGCGTGGAGTTTACCGTGGGGGATGCCGGCCGGATTTACTATTCCAGCAGTCATAAGCTCGGATTTCTGCGCCTTCATGGCCGTTTTGTCTCCAGCGACCCGGTCACAAAGCGCGAGGAGCGACTGCTCGCCACCTTCATGAAAGATTCACTGGCGGCTCCGCTTTCGCACATTCGCAAGCATCATGTCGATCGGGTCATCGTGACCAGCGGATCTGCCACAACGTTGCTGCGGGTCGCCCAGCAACGCCGAGGTGAGAGAAGCGGAACGGCAAATCCTTCTACGACTGTCGGCCGCAATGAGATTCGTGCGTTTCTTGCGGACATGATCCGGCTCCCTGCCCTGGAATGCGCGAAGCGATTTGACCTGGATCCCCTGAGAGCCGAATACTTTCCCATCGCTTTGCTCTGCCTGGATTCCGTTCTTGAGGGGATCGGCGCCAAAGACATCACGGTGTGCCCGATCGCACTGCGGGAGGGACTGATTTACGATTTCCTTGCCAGGACCAGGCCGCATGCCTTCGTTCAGAGATCCACACAGGACTTACGCCAGGTAGCGGTGGTCGATCTGGCAACCCGATGCCGCTATCCTGCTGAGCATTCTCACAAGGTAGCCCTCCTGGCGGGTCAGATATTCAAGCAAACAGCCCACCTGCACGGCCTGGGGGACGCCGAAGCAAAGCTGCTGCAATATGCCTGTATTCTCCATGACATCGGGTACCACATCGGGTATTCCCAGCACCACAAGCACGGCTACTATCTGGTCATGAGCTGCGATCTGCATGGCTTTGCACATGATGAGAGGCATGTTCTGGCACAGCTGGTGCGATACCACCGGCGCGCGGTGCCGAAAACGTCGCATCCTGAATTTGCCGCTTTGCCGCCATCCAAGCGCAGAATCGTCAGCTATCTCGCCGCAATTCTTCGAATTGCCGATGGTCTGGACCAGAGTCACTTTTCAAACGTGGTCGCGGTGAAGTGCCGCTCGAGGAAAAAGGACCTCAAATTCACTCTCGTGACCAGCGCCGACCATGCCGATATCGATCTGGATCTGTACATGGCCAAGCGCCATGCCCGGTATTTCGAAAAGCTCTTCAATGTGGAAACTTCATTTGCTACCGC
Source organism: Terriglobia bacterium (assembly GCA_020072565.1). Lineage (NCBI taxonomy): Bacteria > Pseudomonadati > Acidobacteriota > Terriglobia > Terriglobia bacterium. The sequence goes on along the minus strand of JAIQGI010000110.1, from coordinate 3,137 downwards.
CAGGCCTGCCGCCGGACATGGTGCGCAGCGGAATTGAAGATTGCATCATCGAGAAAACTGCCCTGCTCACGCTGGACGTGTGCATCGGCAATTTGTGATATCCTGCATCAGCCGGGCGCCTCCGTTCGTCAGGCACTCGAGCGGATCCTGGGTGCACTGGAGAAGGACTCCAGGATCATCGAGGAAAGCCGGTTGCTGAATCACATTTGAAGAAAGACCCGGAGGAACTATGCAGGCAGCAACGGAAAGAATCAAAGTCCTGTTCCTCTGCACCGGCAATTCCTGCCGAAGTCAAATGGCGGAAGGCTGGACGCGCCGGCTCAAGGGCCCGCTGATCGAACCATATTCAGCTGGCATCGAGGCGCACGGGTTGAACGCCGGGGCAGTAAAGGTCATGGCGGAAGTGGGTATTGATATCTCGGAGCATCGCTCGAAACGCGTAGATGAACTGCGAAGCATCCCGTTCGATTACGTCGTGACTGTTTGCGACCACGCCGAAGAAAGCTGCCCGGTCTTCCCCGGAAAGGTCAAATGCGTACACGTCAGTTTCGAAGATCCACCCAGATTGGCTGCGAACGCCAGCACGGAAGAAGAGGCCCTGCAACATTACCGTCGTGTGCGAGATGAGATTCGTGCGTTCGTGGAAAAACTGCCCGGCGCATTATCACAAGAGATCTTGCCATAGGCAGTAGAATTGCGAGGAGTAAGACGGCTCCTCTTTATGCTGCCGGGAACCGAAGCACCCCCGATCGAAGATTGAGCATGAAAAAGGCGAATTCTTCAAATTTTGAGGAAGTAGCATGGCACACAGGATATGCCCTTGGTGGCTCGGTTACCTTCTGGCCAACCCGATTCGGCGGCTGTGGCACAATCCGCGCGCAATCCTGCAGTCGTCTGTGCAGGAGGGGATGCTTGTGCTCGAGCCCGGCTGCGGCATGGGATTTTTCACCCTCGAGCTGGCGCGACTCGTGGGCCGGAATGGCAAAGTAATCGCCGTCGATGTGCAGCCGAGAATGATTGCAGGGCTGAAACGCCGCGCCCGCAAAGCGGGCCTCCTCGAACGGATCGAGGTGCGCCTTGCGCAGGCCGACAGAATGGGTTTGGATGATCTCGACGGCACAGTCGATTTCGCACTCGCTTTTGCCATGATTCATGAGTTGCCGGACGCAGGCCGGTTCCTGGGCGAGATGCACCGCGCGCTCGGGCCGCAGCGAAAGCTCCTGGTGGCGGAACCAAGGGGGCATGTAAAGGAGACCGACTTCGCTGCCTTGATGGAAACAGCAAAGCGCGCCGGATTCCGGGTGGCGGATGGGCCATATATCCGCTCGAGCTGGACGGCCATTATTAAGCGCGCATGAGACCGCGAATCGACTTGCCTGCCGGAATGAGTTCCTTTCGGCGTCTGCCGCTCAAGGCTCGCTACAGGTTTCTTCTTAATCCAGCCTTACCCGAAATCTCCTGGATGCGCCGCCCGAGGGTGGGTTTCAGTTTTTCATTCAATTGCAGACAGCGCTCGAAATCCTTCTGCGCTTCGTCCTTCTGTCCCTCGATCAGCAGGATGATTCCTCGGTTTGCATAGCCGACAGCGGAACGAGGGTTGATCTCGATCACGCGATCGTAGTCTTTGATGGCGTCGGCATATTCCCGCCTGGCTTGTCGTATGGCAGCGCGATTCTCATACGCATCCGCCAATTTCGGGTCAAGCTCAATCGCCCTGTCGTAGTCATTCAACGCCTGGTCCACACGCCCTTTGGCTTCGAGCGCAACCCCACGATTGCTGTAGGCCACTGCCAGAAGAGGATTGAGCTTGATCGCCTTGCTGTGATCTTCAATCGCTCCATCCATATCGCCCTTCAGGAATTTGGCAACGGCCCGGTTTGAGTAGATCGCGGCAGTGTGGGAGTTGATCCGCAAAGCCTGATTGAAATCATCAATGGCTCCGCGCAGATCTCCCTTTTCCCGGCGCGCGATGCCGCGGTTGTTGTATGCCTCTTCAAGGTATGGGTTCAGTCGGATGGCGCGGCTGAAGTCTGCAGTCGCTTGCTCTCCTTTGCCCTTGCTTCTCAAAATGAGACCGCGGTTGTTGTATGCCTCTGCGCAGCCAGGGTTGAGCTGAATCGCGCGATCATAATCGGCAACGGCACTCTCAAAGTCCCCTTTGGCATAGAAAGCATTGCCGCGGTGAAAATAGGCGTCGGCAAAGCATGAATCCGCCCGAAGCGCGGCATCGTAGTGAGCGATGGCTTGGTCCATCTCCCCTTTGGCATAGCAGGCATTGCCGAGTTTAAGCTGGGATATCGCTGGGGCCGAAGCTGAGACTTGAGCAAGGGCCAGGGAAAAAGAGGAGAGAAAAACGACAACAGCCGAACAGCAATTGCGTCGCATGATGACCTCCCGCCACTCAAGACCTCTAGCCAAACGCCTGCAGTCATCCTGCCCGTAAGAGATCGGTGGAGCGTCCCGTGATGCAAACACGGCCGGCGAAAAAGTCCCGCCTGTCAATGTATTTGTCGGCTGCTGCTGGGATTTTGATCAGAGAACCGGGAATCCGGGTGTGGGAGATACTGGAAGAGTCTCTCTATGGGATTGCGCATCAGGGAAGGCGGTGTCGTGCCGCTGCATTCCCAAGCGGCATCGGAGCGAGAATGCTATTGCTTAGAAACAGGATGCCGTTACAGACGCCATTCATCGTAACCGTGTGACGAATGTCCACGCTGGTATCGCTTCGATCGCAGATATGAGGAATCGAAGAAAAATCAGCTCGCGACGCAATCTCTCGTGTAGAGTGAGCAGTAAGAGAATTTATGCCGACAGGTTCTTTTCATTGAGATGAGTCGATGGAGAGGTAGAGTGCGCAAGATCGCGATCTCAGGAATCAGGCTATCCGAACAGCATTTCGCATCGATCGTGGCAATACATCATTGGCCATTTCGATCGATTCTCTTTTTGGAATTACCACTATTCCCGATTCGGTAACTGTAAAGCGTCTTTTGTCCTCATCTAGGAGTCCGTCCGAGAATTGTCTGATTTCTATTGATCGGCGGGCTCGAGAAATTTACCTTATGTTCCATGGCAAAAACATATCGTTCCTACTGTCCGGAGCAGCTCCTGCTGCTGCCGCCGAGCCTGCGTGATTG
>JAIQGI010000109.1 GCA_020072565.1 Terriglobia bacterium | reverse complement strand
TTCAGCACGAGCGGCTCTATTGGCGGCCGTTGTTCATCGGCGGCCTGGCGGCATCCATCGCCTGGACATGCTTCGTCCTGTTCGGCGGCGTTTTCGTGGCCCTGCGCTGGCAGATCCTCAGCTATTCCCTCACACTCTTTGCCTCTTGCATGGTATGTCATGGGGAGCTGGTGCGGCTCCGGCCGCGAGCGCGCCATCTCACCTCGTTCTACCTGATGGTTGCGGGTGGCGGCACTCTGGGAGGGCTCCTGGTCACCGTGGCAGCGCCCCACCTGTTCAAGGGATTCTGGGAGTATCACTTCGGGCTGCTCGCTACGGTCCTGCTGACGCTGATCGTCCTCTTCCGCGATCGCAAGAGCCCCCTGTATCAGGGGCGCCCGCTTATCATATGGGCCATATGGGCCGTGATCTGCGTCTCATGGGCGGTTCTGGGATTCATGCTCGATCACCAGATCTGGCGGTCGTGGAGATTCCAACTCGGGCTGCTCGCCGTTACCGCTACCACCCTGGGCATCTTCCTGTACGAACGCAAGGGGTGGCACTACCGGGGCCGTCCGGCGCGGGTGTGGGCGGTGTGGGCCGCGCTGTGCGTCTCATGGCTCGCCCTTGGGCTCGTGCTCCGCATCCACGTCCGGCAGTCGCTGGAGAGCAGCGTGGAGACGAGGCGCAACTTTTTCGGCGTTCTGCGTGTGCTGGAGCTATTCACGGAATTCCCGGGAGAACATGCTTTAAGCCTCATGCATGGCCGCATCGAGCACGGCTTTCAGTTTCAGGATAAGGATAAGCGTGACTGGCGCACTTCCTATTACGGCGCCGACAGCGGCATCGGTCTGGCGATAGGCTTTCATCCGCGCCGGCTTGCGCAACAGGATCTGCGCATCGGCGTGATCGGCCTGGGCACCGGCGCATTGGCCGCCTGGGGACAACAGGGGGACTATATCCGCTTTTATGAGATCAACCCGGAGGTGCTGCAGCTTTCGGACAAGTATTTCACATACCGTAAGGACAGCCCGGCCCGAATCGAGGTCGTGCTTGGGGACGCGCGCATCTCGATGGAGAGGGAGCAGCAGCATAGCGAGCCTCAGCAGTTCGACGTGCTGGCGGTCGATGCCTTCAGTGGCGATGCCATTCCGGTGCACCTGCTGACGCGCGAGTGCTTCCAGACCTACCGGTACCATCTGAAGGAGGATGGCATCCTGGCCATACATATAACGAACCGCTATTTCGATCTCAGCCCGGTCGTACGCAACTTGATCACACCGGGGCCCCGGCAAGAGATGCAGGCGCTCTGGTTCCACGACTCAGGCAACGGGAGTCAGGCAACAGATCGTACCGACTGGGTCCTGCTGACCGCCAACGGGCAGTTTCTCGCACATCCCGACATCCGGAGACATGTTACGCCTTGGAAAGATCCGGCTCCTTCACAGCAGTTCTGGACCGACGATTACAGCAACTTGTTCAGTCTCATACACGAAAGAAGGAACGGCAACTAACAGCGCGAACGATCCTTGGAAGTTTCTCCTCCTATCCTCCCGGAACCCGGGACGGTTCCCAGGATTTGGAAGACCCGACGAGACCTTGCTCATCTCGATGTGTCCTGGGTTACCGCATTGAAGACACGAAGAAAGTTCGCACCCAGGATTTTGCGAATGTCTGCTTCTTTGTATCCGCGCGCCCTCAACTCTTCGGTGATGGCCCCGATCTTGCCGATGTTTTCCAGACCCTTCGGCGTCGACTCGATGCCATCGAAGTCCGATCCCAGGCCCACATGGTCCGCGCTCCCCGTCACCTTCACCACACGGTCGATGTGATCCACGACCGTCTTAACGTCGACCGCTCCATCAAACGGGCTCATACGCTGACGTGCCTCCGCCAGAGCCTTGTTGCGCAATACCGGGTCGGCCTTGTCCCACGTCAGAGGGTTCTCGGGCAGGCCGTACTTTTTTGCCAACTCAGCCAGAATTTCATTGTGTTTTTTATCTATGTCTGCGTTCAGGAAGCCCGGGGCAAAGTTGATTCCGATGACTCCGCCGTTCTTGGCCAGCGCTTTCAGCATTTCATCCGAGAGATTCCGGAAATGATCGGAGAGGCTGCGGGCGCAGGAGTGAGAGGCGACCACCGGCTTCGTCGAGACACGCAGGACGTCCCAGAAGGTCTCGTCATGCGCGTGCGAGACATCGATGATCATACCCAGCCGGTTCATCTCCTTCACCACCTGTTCGCCAAATGGAGTGAGTCCGCCGAGCTCGGCTTTTTCGTCGCCTGATGCGTCCGCCCAGTCCGTCCGGTTCCAGTGCGTGAGTGTCATCAGCCTCACACCGGCCTTGTAGAACGAACGAAGCAGGCTGAGATCATTTTCGATCGCGTATCCGCCTTCGATCGCGATCAGGACGCCGGTCTTGTTAGAATCCTTGAGCGGTGCGACTTCCCCCGGTCCGAGCACCAGAGCCAGATCGTTCGGGTTCTCGGAAATCAGTTTGTGCATCGCATCGATCTGGTCGAAGGCACGCTTTGCGGCCGTGTTCCTGTCGGTGTCGCTCCTCGGCACCGGCACGTAGGCCGCAAATACCTGCAGGTCCACCGATCCTCTCTTGAGCTTTGGGATGTCGATGTGCCCGCCGGGGAGGTCCTGCTTCAGGTCTTCTCCAGCCATGTAGCGGCTGATCGTGTCGCAGTGCATGTCGATGACCGTAGCATCGCGATGGATGTAGCTGGTGAAAAACTGCGGATCAACGAGCTTTTTGTCCGTATTGGACAGGTTTATGATGATTTGCCAGTTGTACTCCGCTGCCTCCTGAAGCAGCTCAAGCCGGATGTATTCGGCCTTGTCGCCGGGCCTGTGATATTCGGGATGCTTGTCGTCGAGCTCGGGCGTCAGCGGGTACCCGGACCGCAGGCTGATTGCGGGGACACCTTTGAGATCAAACGCCGTGTGGTCGGAGCCCTTGTACTGCAGGCGGGCGTTCATTTTCTTCTGAAGCTCGGGATCCAATCCCTGCCGGATGATGTCGAACAGCTCAGGGAATTCATAGAGGCCCCCGACCCAGAGATCGGTGTCGCCGGTGCCGACCATGTCGACGTTCATGTAGAGGGCCGTTTTTTCGAGCGGAAACACCGGGTGGTTCGTGTACCACATCGAGCCCAACATCCCACTTTCCTCACCCATCCAGGCGGCGAAGACCAGGGTGCGACGGGGCTGGAAATGGTTTGCCTTGAGCACGCGCAGGACTTCGAGGATCGTGGCAATCGAAGTGGCGTTATCATCCGCGCCGTTGTAAATGAATCCGTCCACACCCACTCCGAGGTGATCGAGATGGCCGCCGAATACAATGCACTCATCCTTGAGTTTGGCATCCATGCCGGGCATCACTCCAATCACGTTGGGTGCGGTTCGATTGTCCCGGACGGCGTGAACCTCCATCAGGGCAGCGGTATCGATCGCCACGGGGCAAGGTTTTTTTGCTCTCATCATCTTACTGGCATGATATCTCCAGCTCTTTCCGGCAAGGTAAAAGGCGTCGTCGCAGAAACCGCGACCCGCCCGCATCACGACAAAACCTGCCGGACAGCCGTCCTGCGCCTGGATCGGCCCCGAGGGGCGTTGAACGGTGCTGAGCCGCTGGCCGGCGACGGTCATGTCCATTTCAATCAACCCGACCGCACCGTGTTCCGCGGCGATCTTGATCTTTTTTTCGAGGGTCCACTGCCTCCTTTCTTCCGCTTCGACGCCCGTGGGAACGCCGGCCAGGATCATGATGATCCGCCCGCGGGCATCCAGCCCCTCATAGTCGTTCCACCCGGCCTTCTCCGAGACCACGCCGTATCCGGCGAACGCCAGCCTGCCTTTGACAATCCCGGATCCTGTGCCGCTGACTGGCTGAAAATCGCGGCCATAGCCGGCGAAGTAGGCGTGATGTCCGGGCGACGTGATTTCGAGACGAATGGGCTGCAGGAACTCACGGAAGTTTTTGAGCTCGACTTCCTGGAACCATGTACCCTTGTCCCCGGCAGGCTGGAGGCCCAATTCCTCGAACTTGCCGGCGACGTATTCGGCAGCTTTGCGGAACTCCGACGTGCCGGACATGCGGCCCTTCATCGCGTCGGAGGCCAGGAACTTGATATGTTCATATGCCTTCTTCCCGTCGGGCCTGATGGGAGGCGCAGCTGTACCGGAGGTGGCTTGCCGGACTGCGGCTGCGACCGGAGGCTGGGAACCCACCGTGAGCAACATGGCAAAGGAGAGAAGGGTCAGAAAATGCCTTTTCATTGGAGACCTCTGTTTGAATTGCGTCAGTACCGCCACCAGGGTGTTGTCGCGCCGTCGGGTTTTTTTGCCATCATGAAAGTCGCGATTTCCTTGAGCCGTTCCGCGGGCGTAGCAGGTCCTGACCAGCAGTGCGGCTTGCGATCGCCGTACAAAAAGAAGCCCTCATAGTGAGGGTACTCGGTCGTCTTCATCCATTTTTCGAGCTCCTGCGTGGAGTTGTTCAGCTCGTAAGTATCCATTGTGCCGGTATAGACGTGGATCTTGTCGACGATCCTAGGGCCCACGGTCGTCCAGTTTTTTTTCAGGTACTCGAGCAGATCGAAGTTTTCCTTCCAGTACCGCGCCACGGCCGGATTCATCTCGCCGGTCATCTTGTTGAAGAGCGGCTCGAAATAGCCATCCCTGCCGAGCGGACCGAAAACGGCCGACCAGATGTCGATCTGCTCACCCGACCGGCCGTGCGTTCCATTCACCAACTCGAAGTGATTGCGCTGCTCGGAAGTGAGCCGGATGCGGCCGTCGGTTTCGCGTGAGTTGACGGTCGGCTCGCGCCGCCAGTCGTACTCCTTGTAGAATGCATTCCTGTCCTGGTAGACGTTGATGCCCTCGACATCGGTGAACGTCACCGGATCCGGACACGAGGACCAGGTGCCGCCAAAGAAGTCCGGATGAAAAATCTGGAGCGCGAGCGATTCCCAGCCGCCGGTCGAGCCGCCGGATAACGTCCGGGCGTACGGCTCCTTGATCACGCGGTACCGCCTTTCGATTTCGGGAATCAACTCCTGCATGATCGCGTCTCCGTACGGGCCGACGTTGACCGAATTCACGGCGTAGGAGTCGTCGAAGCACGGCGTCGGATGCTGGAACGTGATCAGGATCATGCGCGGAAAGTCGTCGCTCAGCCAGGCCTTCGAGAACGCGTTGTTCCCGACCCCGTCGAATCCATCGGGCGCGCCAAGACTGAAATGGCCTTGTATGTAATGGACCGGATAACGAATGGTCTCGCGCTCGTAGTTCTTCGGCAAGAGCGCCGTCGCACCGAGATAAATCGGCCGGCCCCAGAACTTCGTGAGCAGCGTGCTCTGGAACTTGAAGCGCTTGACATACTCGGTGTCGGGCGGAACCACGACGGGTGGGATCATGTCGCCGGCCGAGAGCTTGACGACGCCGCCTGCTGACGGATCGAGATGGACTTTCTGCACCGGGCTCTTCAGGTTGCCGGGCGAGGCATTCCACCGCTGCCCTTCCCACTGATCGTCATGCATCCAGACGGTGTGGCCGTCGGCACGCCTGAACTCGGAATAGACGTTGACGAAGCCCTGCACGAAATAGTCGCCCGGCGGCAGATTGCGCAGACTTTCGACCGGGGTGCCGAGATCCGTCTGATCGATAATCGCCGTTTGTCCCGGCGCGAGCTGGTCGATGTCCCGGCCGAAAAACGGAACGCCCGTGCGGCCGATCTGCAATCTCGGCTCGCGATCCCCCGTGCGCGAAATCATCACAAACACGCGGCCGGTGATCGGGCCGGCATGGGCTGAAGCGGGGAACGAAAGCTCGAAGCGCAAACCGGGAGGGGCCACGCCCTGACGTTGGGCGGTCCCAAGACCGGCAGCCATGACGAGGGTGATAATGAATCCTGACGCGATACGAGACATGAGAGCCTCCTGCTCCATAGTGGGCTTTATAATCTATTTCGGGGCCAGTCACCAGGAGCAAATCCCGGCGGGCAAACAAAGAAAGCTCTGCAGATCTTTTGGAGTGCAGCGACACTAAGCCGCTTTTCAGTTTCCTTTCCGGCAATTCAAAAACCAGGCGCTACCTCTGCACCACGACCCCCGAGGCGGGATGGCCGGCATGCAGGAGATGTTGATCCGGTGCGTCGGCAAGCGCATGCTGGTGCCGGGGAAGCGTGCGTCGATCCAGAAGAGAGCCTTGAAATCCGGGGGAAAGGTCATGAAACATCGTGATCGCGTTCTGGCTGCGCTGAACCGTGAAATTCCCGACCGCTGCCCGATGCAGATCAGCTTCACGCCGGAGTTCGCCTCCCGCTTGCGGTCCGAACTGGGCGGGACCTGGACGTCGGTTCACCATGCGCGCGGCTGCACAAACACGTTCGAATTGGAATGCGCCTTGGAGGAGGACTTGCTGTTGTGCCCGGTAGGATGGGTCAATTCATCTTACGAAAAGGACCGGCATGGCTCCGACGCATCTTCATACGTGGATGAGTGGGGTGTGTGTTGGAAGGACATCGAGTATCAGACTCGCTTCGGCTCGGGTTTTTACACCGAGATGACAACCCACCCACTGGCCGAGGATTCTGCGATCGAGGTCTACCGCCCTCCTGATCCGAACCGGCCCGACTTGTACGAAGAGGCGGAAATACTGGTCCGCGAATACAAGCACGAGTATTGGATTGTCGGCATGACCGTCTGCACGATTTTTGAAACTGCCTGGGCCCTGCGTGGATACGAGCGGCTGCTGACAGATTTCTTGCGCAATCCCGAGCTTGCCGAGAGAATCCTGGACATACCCTTCCACTATCACCTGGCTGCCGCCCGAAAACTGGTCGATCTCGGAGTGGACATGATCTGGACCGGGGACGATGTGGGGGCTCAGGACCGCATGCTGATGTCTCCCGCCACCTGGAGGCGGTTCCTGAAGCCCCGCCTGGCCGCGTTCATAGCGTCACTGAGACAGAAAAATGCCCGGCTGAAGATTGCCTATCACACCGACGGTTGCGTCTATCCCATCATTCCCGATTTGATCGAGATCGGGGTTGATGTGCTGAATCCCATCCAGCCCCAGAGCATGGACCCGGAAAAGTTGAAGAGGGAATATGGCGGTCAGCTTTGTTTCTGGGGGACCATCGACATACAGCAGACTCTGCCTTTTGGGACTCCGGAAGACGTCAAAGCCGAAGTCGTAAAGCGCCTGCGAACCGTCGGCCAGAATGGTGGGCTGATACTGGGGCCGACCCACAACGTGCAACTCGACACTCCCATGGAGAATTTCTGGGCCATGGTGAATACTATTACCGAAACACCCTACGATTGCGTCCGCATCTGAGGAGCGCATGACTTGAGGCCTCTACCGGGGCTGCCCGGGGCGCGGCAACATAGGCGTTAACGTAAGGTAACACTCGCTGACGGACCTGAACGTGGACCTAGACTTGGACGTGGACTTGGACCTCGCCCCGGATGTTCTCATGCTCGGCACATTTTCGAGAGCATCCTAACGGCGGAGAGAAGGAGTTCGTCCGCTTCCTGACCTTGCGGCTGGTCGATGAGCGCTAAAGCGCGGCA